>NZ_JBHWJY010000075.1:0-42870 GCF_042731135.1 Streptomyces sp. NPDC059874 | reverse complement strand
CCCCGCAGGGCGTCGAACGCAACCACCCTCGGCCCTCCGACCCCTGGAAACGTTCGGCGCCCGAGGAGACGCCCCGGCGCGCGCCCGGCCCCGGCGGAACCCTCCGACCCCGCCCGAGCGGCGCAGCCAACCCGGCCCCCGGCCCCGGCGGACCGCACGCCTCGGAGCGCGGGGGCGGGCCGCTGCGCGGAGCCTTCCCCCACCCCGCCCCTTCCCGAAACCGGGGCTCCGCCCCCAGACCCCCACGCCTCAAACGCCGGCGAGGCTGGATGGGTGCGCCTCAAACGCAGGCGAGGCTGAGTGGGTGCGCCTCAGGACGCCGGCGGGGATGGGTGGGTGCGGCTCAAACGCCGGCGAGGGCGGGTGGGTGCGCCTCAAGAACGCTGGCGGGCATGGGTGGGTGCGCCTCGAACGCCGGCGAGGGCGGGTGGTTGCGCCTCAAGATGCCGGCGGGGATGGAACGGCGCGGTCGGCGCCGGAAGGTCCGGGCAGGCCGCAGAGGGTGCGCGCCCAGGCGCCGGCGGGGCCGGGGTTCGGGCGGGCCTCAGGCTTCCGTGGGGCCGGGGAGTACGTACGGCACCGTCACGCCCAGTCTGTCGAAGCCCAGCCGTTCCAGGATCGGGCGGCTGTCGTCCGAGGCGTCCACCTGGAGGTACGGAATGCCGAGTTCCGCCGCGATGCGGGCACGGTGGGCCACCAGCAGCCGATAGATGCCCCTGCCGCGCCACTCGGGGACCGTGCCCCCTCCCCACAGGCCCGCGAACGAGGTGCCCGGCCGCATCTCCATGCGGGCCGCGCTCACCGGGGTGTCGCCCGCCATCGCGAGCACCGCGGCGATGGTCTCCGGCTCGTCCCGCAGCAGGCTCACCATCTGCTCCCGGATGCGCGGCCGCTCGGTTCCGAAGGCCCGCGCGTGGACCTCCATCATCAGGTCCACCCCGGCCTCGTCCGTCACCACCCGCAGCGTGATCCCCTCCGGCGGATCCACCGGCAACCGCGCGAGCTCGGCGACCCGTCCGATCATCAGCGTCTCGGGCGGCTCCGGCACGAAGCCGGCCGCCCGCAGCCGGTCCCCCAGGTCCGCCGGCCGGTCGTAGTCGTACAGCTTCCACTCGAACTCCGACGCCCCGCACTCCGCGACGAACGCGACCTGCGCCGCGATCTCCGCGTCCGCCGTCTCCTCGTCGAGGTCCGACCAGAGCACGCCGCTCCAGCCGAGCCCGGGCATGATCTGCCGGACCACCGCACCCACCCGCTCGACGCGGGCCTGCGCCGCATCCGGCTGCGCGCCCTCGCGCATCTCGGCGTCGAACCTGGCCCGCACCTTCAGAAGTTCATCAAGATCCATCGTCATGGGCCCCAGCTCATCAGTGTCCGACCGGCCCCTACAACTGCATTAGCCTCAGCCCGTGAACGACGACTCCTCCATCTACACCGGCAAGGCCGCCCCTGACGCGGCCGCCGACCGGGGCTGGCTGCTCGGCCACTTCAAGGACCCCGCCGATCCCCGTCACAGCGAGGACGTGGAGATCAAGTGGGGCGTCCACCCGAAGGGCGACGAGCGGGAGCGGTGGGCCACCGCGGAGAAGCGCACCGCGCTGCTGGTGCTGATCAGCGGGCGCTTCCGGCTGGAGTTCCCCGGCCGGACGGTCGTCCTCGCCGAGCAGGGGGACTACGTGCTGTGGGGGCGCGGAGTCGACCACTCCTGGTACGCCGAGGAGGACGCGGTGGTCCTCACCGTGCGCTGGCCCTCGATCCCGGGCTACCGGGTGGACGAGCCCGACGACCAGCCCGACGCACGGCCCTTGGACCACTCGTCCCGGTGACCTACGTCCCCCACCCCGCCACCGCCCTGTGACGATGCACACGAAACGGGCCAACGATCACGAATCGCTGCGATCGTGGCGGTGTATACCATCTGGCCGCGACCCTGGGGCGACCCCCCGAAGGCGCGGCTGGTCCTTCACGAGTTCCAGCGTTCTTTGCGACGGGCTGTCTCCCGGTAAAGATCCGAACCACCAGGGGAGCACGTCCGTTGGCAGCAATCGCACGGTGGTGCATCCGCCACCGTCTCCTCGCCGTCCTGATCTGGCTGCTCGCCCTCGGCGCGACCGCGGCAGCCGCCGGGACCGCGGGATCGGCGTTCTCCAACGACTACGAGGTCCCCGGCACCGAGTCCGGCAAGGCTCACGACCTCCTGCGTCAGGGCTTCCACGGCCAGGGCGGCGACACCGACACCATCGTGTGGCGGGCCCCGCACCATCAGAGCGCCCGCACACCGGACGTCGAGCAGCGCATGACCCGGGCGCTCGACACCATCCTCGGCCTTCCCGGTGTCGGGTCGGTGGTCGGCCCCTACGGCCCCGGCCCCGAGAGCGCCGCCCAGATCAGCCCCGACGGGCGCACCGCCTACGCCGTGGTGACCTTCGACCGGCAGGCCGACTCCGTCCCCAAGGCCCAGGCCAAGGCGGTGGTCGACGCGGCGAAGAACCCGGCCACCGAGACCGACGGCCTCCAGGTCGAACTCGGCGGCCGCGCCATCGGCCTGACCGAGGCCCCGTCCGCCCACCTCGCCGAGGTCATCGGTGTGGCCGTCGCGGCCCTGGTCCTCTTCCTGGCCTTCGGCTCGCTCGCCGCGAGCCTGCTGCCCATCGCGACCGCCCTGGTCAGCGTGGGCACCGCGTATTTCGGGATCACCCTCCTCGGACACGCGATGCCGGTCGCCGACTTCGCCCCCATGCTCGGCACCCTCATCGGCCTCGGCGTCGGCATCGACTACGCCCTCTTCATCGTCACCCGGCACCGCAAGGCCCTCGCCCGGGGCGTCCCGGTCGCGGAGGCCGCCGAGAGCGCCGTCGCCACCACCGGCCGGGCCGTCGTCTTCGCCGGAGCCACCGTCTGCATCGCACTGCTCGGCATGCTGGTGCTCCGGCTGAACTTCCTCAATGGTGTCGCGATAGCCGCCTCCGTGACGGTGGTCCTGACGGTCGCCGCCTCGGTCACGCTGCTGCCCGCCCTCCTCTCCTTCATCGGCACGCGCGCCCTCTCGCGCCGCGAACGACGCAAGCTCGCCGCCGAGGGCCCGCTGTCCGAGCAGACCACGGGCTTCGCCGCCCGCTGGTCCGCCTTCGTGGAGCGCCACCCCAAGCTGCTCGGCATCGCCGCCACCGCCGTGATGCTGGTGCTGGCCCTGCCCACGTTCTCCCTGCACCTCGGCACCTCCGACCAGGGCAACAACCCGGCCACCTCCACCACCCGACAGGCCTACGACCTGCTGGCGGAGGGTTTCGGCCCCGGCACCAACGGCCCGCTCGCCGTCGTCGCCCGCCTCGACGGTGCCGGCGACCGGCTCGCCGTGGAGCACCTCGCGGAGGCGCTCGGCAAGACGAAGGGCGTCGCCTCCACCGGCCCCGCCGTCTTCAACCGCAGCGGTGACACCGCCGTCGTCACCGTGATCCCCGACTCCTCCCCCCAGTCCCGGGCCACGAGCGAACTCGTCGACCGACTCCGCGACGATGTGGTCCCGCGTGCCGGGCACGGCAACTCCATGGAGGTCCACGTCGGCGGCGTCACCGCCGGCTATGACGACTTCGCCGAGGTCGTCATCGGAAAGCTGCCGCTCTTCGTCGGGGTGGTCGTCGCCCTCGGCTGCGTCCTGCTGCTGCTCGCCTTCCGCTCCATCGGCATCCCGCTCAAGGCGGCGGCCATGAACATCGCCGCCGTCGCCTCCTCCTTCGGCGTCGTGGTCGCGATCTTCCAATGGGGCTGGGGCAGCGAGCTGCTGGGCCTGGGCAGCGCCGGCCCCATCGAACCCTTCCTGCCCGTGATCATGGTGTCGGTCCTGTTCGGACTGTCCATGGACTACCAGGTCTTCCTCGTCAGCAGGATGTACGAGGAGTGGCTGGAGACCGGCGACAACCGGCGGGCCGTCCGGGTCGGCCTCGCCGAGACCAGCCGGGTCATCAACTCGGCGGCCGTCATCATGATCTCCGTCTTCCTGGCCTTCGTACTCAGCGGCGACCGGCTCATCGCCATGTTCGGCATCGCGCTCGCCGCGGCGGTGGCCCTCGACGCCTTCGTGCTGCGCACCCTCCTCGTCCCGGCTCTGATGCACATGCTCGGCGGCGCGAACTGGTGGCTGCCCGCCTGGCTCGACCGACGGCTGCCCAAGATCAGCATCGAGCCCCCGGAGCACCGCCCGCATACGAAACTTCCGGCACAGCGGCCGAGTGAGAACAGCGCGGAGTCGGCCGACTCCGTACCCGTGGCCGGCTGACCGTCCGCAAGGCCCCGCCACACGTCCGCGCGCGGGCCCCGCAGATCGTGGGGCCCGGAGCGGCCCCAACCAGCGGATTCTCAGAAAACTCTCAGACAGGGCACCTACGGTGCCCCGCATGGACACCACCAAGACCCCCCACGCCCCCGAGGCGGAGACCACCCCGGCCGACCTGACCAAGGCCGAAACCGACGTCGAGCCCACCGACGTCGAGCTCACCGACGAGGACCTGGACGACGACGAGCTCGCCGACGAGTTCGACGAGCAGGCCGAGCCGAAGGAGCAGGGCCACGTCGGAGCCGCGGCATCCGCGATCGTGGCCGCGGGCCTCGGCGTCGTGGCCCTCAGCGGCAGCTGGGTCGGCGGCATAGTGTCCGAGCGCGCCGGCGTCGTCGGCCGGCTGGAGCTGAGCCAGACCGCCGACGTGAACGGACAGATCGCCGCCCAGTTCGTCCAGCCCTGGCACGCGACCGCCCTGGTGAACGGCATCTTCGCCGCCCTCGCCCTGATCGTCGGCATCCTCGTGCTGGCCCTGCCCGCGCTCGGCTCCCCCCAGCGCACCCTCCCCACCTGGGTCCGTTCCGTCTCCTGGGCGGGCGTCGCACTGGGCGCCCTCGGTGTCCTGCTCTTCGTCCTCATGTACTTCGACCTCCTCCTGACCATCCCGCAGGCGGCAACAGCCGGCTAGGCACCGCCCCACCACCGGCTAAGCACCGCCTTAGGTGTCGTTGGGCCTCCTCAGGGACCATCGGCCCCGGACTAAGGCCCCCTGCCTCTGCCGGATGCGGCATGCGACCGATGTGCCGGTACCCCCTGGGACGCGAAGCTTGGATCACACCGAACGAGGTGACCGAGAAACGCAACCAGGGAGTACGAGATGTTCGAGTACGAAATCGCCACCGCCCGCCGCGCCGACCTCATCCGCGAGGCCGACGAGTACCGGCTCGTCCGGGAGGCCAAGCAGGCCCGCCGCACGTCCTCTCGAAGCCAGGAACCCGAAGGGGCGGTGAGGGGACACCGGAGCCGCTTCGCCCGCGTCGCGTAACCCGCGCCGCGATCCGCGTGGACTGACACGTGATGAGAAGCGCATCGATATCGAGTGCCGCCGAGCAGGACGTCTGTGCGATGCTCGGCGACGTGGAGACCAGATCTGTCAGCCCGGTGTTCGTCGGCCGCGCCGACGAACTGGCCGTACTCACCGACGCACTGACGCGAGCCGCCGGCCAGGAGCCACAGGCGATGCTCATCGGGGGAGAGGCAGGGGTCGGCAAGACCCGCCTCACGGAGGAGTTCCTCAGTGAGGCCGCCCGCCGCGGCGCCGTCGTCGCCGTCGGAGGCTGTGTCGAGATCGGGGCGGAGGGACTTCCCTTCGCCCCGTTTTCGACGGCCCTGCGCAGTCTGCACCGCGCCCTCCCCGACGAGCTGGCCGCCGCGGCCGCCGGCCAGGAGGACGAACTCGCCCGGATCCTCCCCGAACTCGGTGAAACCCCTCGCGGCCCGCACGACGAGGAGAGCACCGCCAGGCTCTTCGAGCTGACCGCACGGATGCTGGAACGGCTCGCCGCCGAGCGCACCGTCGTCCTCGTCCTGGAAGACCTGCACTGGGCCGACACCTCCACCCGGCACCTGCTCTCCTACCTCTTCAGGACCCTCGGCAGCGGCCGGCTCGTCGTCGTCGCCACCTACCGCGCGGACGACGTCCACCGCCGCCACCCGCTGCGCCCGCTCCTCGCCGAACTGGACCGGCTCCGTACCGTCCAGCGCATCGAGCTGGCCCGCTTCAACCGCGCCGAGGTACGCCGCCAGCTCGCCGGGATCCTCGCCACGCAGCCCGACGAGGACTTCGTCGACTCCGTGTTCGACCGGTCCGACGGCAACGCCTTCTTCGTCGAGGAACTCGTCGCCTCCCGGGAGAGCGGATGCCGCGCCGGGCTCACCGAATCCCTGCGCGACCTGCTCCTCGTCCGCGTCGAGGTGCTGCCCGACGAGGCCCAACGCGTGGTCCGCATCGTCGCCGAGGGCGGCTCCACCGTCGAGTACCCGCTCCTGCGCGCAGTCGCCGGCCTCGGCGAGGACGCCCTGATCGAGGCGCTTCGGGCCGCGGTCGGAGCCAACATCCTGCTCGCCACCCCCGACGGCGACGGCTACCGTTTCCGCCACTCGCTGGTTCGTGAGGCCGTCAGTGACGACCTGCTGCCCGGAGAGCGCGCCCGCGTCAACCGCCGCTACGCCGAGGCCATGGAGGCCGACGGATCGCTGATCCGCGCCGAGGAGCGGATGATCCGGCTGGCCAGCTACTGGTACCACGCCAACGATCCGGCCAAGGCGCTGCCCGCCGTGCTGTCCGCCTCCGTGGCCGCCCGCCGCCGGCACGCCTACTCCGAGCAACTGCGCCTGCTGGAGCGCGCCGTGGACCTGTGGGACAGCGTCCCGGAGGAAGTCCGCGAGGATCTTCGCCCGGCGGACTACACCGACGTGTACCCGCCGTGCGGCTGCGACCCGGCCACCACCCCGCTCCAGCGCCTCGACCTGCTGGCAGAGGCGACCGTGGCGGCCCGCTACGGCGGCGAACGGGAACGCGCCCTGAAGTTCTGCAAGACGGCCTTGCGCACGCTGGACGACGGCCACGACCCGCTGCGGGCCGCCTGGTTCTGGACCGAGCGCTCCCGGCTGGTCGCGAGCCTCGGCCGGGGCGACGGCTGGGACGAGATCGCCAAGGCCCAGGCGCTCGTTCAGGGGCTGCCCCCGTCCCAGGTGCACGCCGAGGTCCTCGTCCGGGCCGCGGGCTGGGGCATGCTCCACGACCCCGGCCCGGGCAACATCGTCGCCGCGGAACGCGCCGTCGAGTACGCGCGGATGGTCGGCGCCGAGGAGATCGAGCTCAACGCCCGGATCACGGTCGGCTGTCTGCTCACCGACTCGGGAGACCCCGAACGGGGCCTGGCCGAGATGCACGCGGTCAGGGAACGGGCCACGGAACTGGGCCTCGCCTTGCTCGCGGGACGTGCGCATATCAATCTCACCTCTCAGTTGGAAAGCCTGGGCCGGTCCCGGGAAGCCGTGGAACTGGCCGAACAAGGGGCCGAACTGGTCAGGAAGTCCCGGCTGCTGGACTCCGAGGCCTGGGTTCGCGGCAACATGGCGGAGAGCCTTTACAGCCTCGGCCGCTGGGACGAGGCCGCCGAGGCGGCCCAGCGCACCCTGTTGGTCGGGCAGAGCGCGGCCCCGCGCGGCTCCGGCGCCTCCCGCCTCGCCTATCTGGCACTGGCGCGCGGCGAGTTGACCGAGGCCGCCCAGCAGCTCGCGGCCGCCCACGCCCACTTCGGCAACCACGACATGCAGCCCCAGCACCGGATACCGCTGTACCGCCTCGCGGTCGGTGTCGCCGCGGGGGAGGGGCGGATCGCCGACGTCCGCGCCGAGACGGCCGCCGCCGTCGCCTACGGGTTCCCGCTCGGACAACACCGCTACGCCTGGCCGCTGCTGCTCGCCTCCGCCACCGCGGAGGCCGACTCCCGGGGACTCCCGGCCGCCGACGCGGACCGGGAAGCCGCCCTGGACGTCCTTCGCGGGGCCGCCCGCGCCCTCGCCACACCAGCCCCGGTGTGGCGGGCCCACGCCGAGTACGTCCGCGCCGAGCTGCTCCGGGCCGAGGCCCGGGACACCGTCGCCGACTGGACCGCCGTGGAGGAGGCCGTCCGCCCGCTGGAACGCCCGTACCTGCTGGCCCGCGCCCGCCACCAGCTCGGCGAGGCCATGCTGGCCGCCGGCGGCGACCGGGAGCCCGCCGCCGCCCTGCTCCGCGAGGCCTACGCCACCGCCGACCGGCTCGGCTCACGCCGACTGCGCGAGGACCTGGCCCTGCTCGCACAGCGCGCCCGAATCCCGCTCACCGCCGCCGAGGCGCCTCCGGTCGCCCCCGCACCGGAGGCAGAACCGGTCGAGACACTCGGCCTGACCAGCCGCGAGCGCGACGTACTGCGCCTGGTGGCAGCCGGCAGCACCAACCGCAAGATCGCCGAGGAGCTCTTCATCTCCCCGAAGACGGCGAGCGTGCACGTCTCGAACATCCTGGCGAAGCTGGGCGTCGCAGGCCGCGGCGAGGCGGCCGCCCTCGCCCACCGGCTGCGGCTCTTCGCCCCGTCCGCGCAGGTCAGTGCCCGTTCGGAGGCTGCTCGCCGAGGCGTATGAGCACCTTGCCGGACTCCAGGTCTATCGGACCCCGCCCCGGGTCGCCGTCATTGACGTCGACCCGGGACAGCTCCAGCCGCTTCTTTTCCTCGTCCGTGTGCTTGCGTCCCGGACTGAACAGCTCCTCGATCATGTTGAACACCGTGCCCACCGCGCCTTTCCGTGCCCTGCCGGGGCCTGCGCCCCCCTGAGCCGGCTATCGCACCGTCAGTGTCAGGATCCTGTCGTCGCCCGCTTCCGGCGACCCGCGCCCATCGGTCTCGCTCGTGACCAGCAGCAATCTGTCCCCGCCGAGTGCCACCACCGTGCGCAGCCGGCCGTACTTCCCCTCGAGGAACGCTTCGGGGGGCGCGACCAGTTCCGCTCCGGCCAGGGGGATCCGCCACAGCCGGTTGCCCTTCAGCCCTGCCATCCACACGGAGCCCTGCGCCCACGCGATCCCGCTCGGCGAGGCCTCGTCGGTCCCCCACACCGCCACCGGATCCCGCATCCCCGGTTTGCCCGCCTTCCCCTCGGCCTCGGGCCAGCCGTAATTGGCGCCGGGCTCGATGAGATTCAGCTCGTCCCACCTGTGCTGCCCGAACTCGGCCGCCCACAGCCGCTTGTCCTTGTCCCAGGCGAGGCCCTGCACATTGCGGTGCCCGTACGAGTAGACGACCGAATCGGCCTCCGGATTGCCGTGCACCGGTTTCCCGTCCGGAGTCATCCGAAGGATCTTGCCGCCCAGCGACTTCTTGTCCTGTGCGAGCCCGGTGTCACCGGTCTCGCCCGTCCCCACGTAGAGCATCTTGTCCGGGCCGAAGGCGATCCGACCGCCGTTGTGGATCGTGCCCTTGGGAATCCCCCGGAACACCGTGTCCGGAGCGCCCAGTTGCTGACCGGCCGGTCTCTTCTCGTCGTAGCGCATCCGGGCGATGCGGTTGTCGGACTCGGTCGTGAAGTACGCGTACACGAGCCGGTCCGAGGAGAAGGAGGGCGACAGCGCGAGGCCCAGCAGCCCGCCCTCTCCGCCCGGGGCGACCCCCGGCACCTCGCCGATCTCCGTCACCGCGCCCGAGCCCACGGCGACCCTGCTGATCGTCCCCTTGTCCCGCGAGGCCACCAGCAGATCGCCGCCGGGCAGCGGGGCCACGCCCCACGGCGACTCCAGGCCCTTGGCGATCTCCCCGGTCACCGTCACCGAGCCCTTCGCCGGGGGACCGGAGACCTCCGGCGAACCGGACGGGCTCCCCGACGGGCCCGGTGACCCCGAGCTCGCGGCGGGCGTGCCCGGTGGGGAACCTGTCGGCCCCGCCCCGGCCCCGCCCGGCGGTGAGCACCCCGCCGCCAGCAGGGCGCCGCACCCGGCCAGCGCCACCGCCGCCAGCACGCTCCGACGCCGCGCGCCCGTGCCCTCGTACATCCTCGATCTGTATCGCATCGCCTTGCTCCCCTCCCGTGCCCCGGTGCCTTCCATCTGTCTCAACAGCTCCGGCCGTACCCCAAGTTCCACCCTTCGTACACTCGATCGAGTGGTTGTGGAGCCCGCGAGGGGGCGGCCCCGCTCAGTCCCAGGCTCCCACCGCCGCCGGCAGTGCCGCGATCTCCTCCAGGTCCCCCGCCGAGAGCCGGACCTCCGCCGCACGCGCGTTCTCCGCCGCCCAGTGCGCCCGGTCCGCTCCCGGAACCGGCACCACCTGCGGCCCTTGCGCCAGCACCCACGCCAGCGCCACCTGCGCCGCCGTGACCTCGGCCCCGTGCCGCCGCGCCACCCGCCGCAGGCCCGCCACCAGCCCCTGGTTCGAGGCCATCGCGTGCGCCGTGAACCGGGGATGCCGTGCCCGTACGTCCTGCGACTCGAAACCCTCGCCCGGCGTGAGCGTCCCCGTGAGGAACCCGCTGCCCAGCGGCATCGCCGCCAAGAACCCCACCCCGCGCGCCGCACACCACGGCAGGAGCTGCCACGCCGCCTGCGGCGACCACACCGACAGCTCCGCCTGTACCGCGCTCACCGGGAACACCTGCTGCGCCCGTTCCAGATGCGCCAGCGTCGTCCCGTACGCCCGGTCCCCGCGCCGCCCCGCCCCCGGCCCGGCCCCCGCACCCAGCGCGCAGAACCCGAGCGCCCGCACCTTTCCCGCGCCCACCAGCTCCGCCATCGCCCCCCAGGTCTCCTCCACCGGGACCTCGGGATCCACCCGGTGCAGCTGGTACAGGTCTATGACGTCGGTCCGCAACCGGCGCAGCGAGGCGTCGCACGCGCGCCGCAGGTAGCCGGGCCGCCCGTCGGCCACCACGTGCTGCTCACCCGCGCGCAGCCCCACCTTCGCCGAGACGAAGGCCTCGGAACGGCGCTCCCGCAGCACCCGCCCGAGCAGCAGCTCATTGGTGAACGGCCCGTACACGTCGGCGGTGTCCAGCAGGTTCGACCCCAGGTCGAGCGCCGTGTGCACGGCGGCCAGCGATTTGTGCCCCCGGCGCCGCGAAGGCGCGTACGCCCAGCTCATCGGCATGCAGCCGAGGCCGATGGCACCCACCGCCAGCGCCCCCGCCCCGATCGACCTGCGCTCCACCCCTGAGTCCCCCTCCCGCTCCGGCAAACAAACTAACGGCTTGATCCGGATGGCTTGGCATAGCCTCGTGATCATGACCTCAAAGACCGGGGACGTCTGGCTCCCCTTCCCCGCCGACGAGATCGCCGGCCTGCCCGATTCCTTCCGCTACCGCCTCTGGGACGGCGAGGACACCTTCCCGGCCGACCCGGCGGACTGCGTCTTCTACGTGACCCCGTACATGAAATCCGCCGAGGTCACCGTGCGCCCGCTGGCGGCCATGCGGGCGGTGGAGGTCGTACAGACCCTGACCGCGGGCATCGATCACGTCCTGGGCGGCCTCGGCGACCTGCGCCCCGGCGTACGCCTGTGCAACGCCGTCGGGGTCCACACGGCCAGCACCGCCGAACTCGCCCTCACCCTGACGCTCGCCTCGCTGCGCGGCATCCCCGGCATGGTCCGCGGCCAGGACCGCGAGGAGTGGCGCGGCGGCTTCTACGACGCCCTCGCCGACAAGTCGGTCCTGATCGTCGGCTACGGATCCATCGGCTCGGCCATCGAGGACCGGCTCGTGCCCTTCGAGTGCGGGCCCGTCACCAGGGTCGCCCGCTCGGCCCGAACCACCGCGCGCGGCCCCGTCCACGCCCTCGCCGACCTGCCCGGACTGCTGTCGCAGGCCGACGTGGTGATCATCGTGACACCGCTGACCGACACCACCCGGGGCCTGGTCGGCGCCGACTTCCTCGGCCGCATGAAGGACGGCGCCCTGCTGGTGAACGTGGCCCGCGGCCCCGTCGTCGACACCAAGTCCCTGCTCGCCGAGCTGGAGTCGGGCCGACTGCGCGCCGCGCTCGACGTCACCGACCCGGAACCGCTGCCGGCCGGCCACCCGCTCTGGCATGCTCCGAATGTCCTGATCACGCCTCATGTCGGCGGCAGCAGCTCGGCCTTCGAGCCGCGCGCCAAGCGCCTGCTGGCGCGCCAGCTCGGCCGGTTCGCCGCCGGGGAGCCCGTGGAGCACACGGTGTTGATCACCGAGTGACGTGGGATGCGCACGCTCCGCGTTCGTTCGGATGCACTCGGTCGGCACAACTCCCGTATTGGTGACGGAGCGTAGAGAAGCTATGTCGCTGAGTGACGAAAGTGGTGTATCGTCCGGAAGAAGGGGCTGCGCCACGAACGTCTGGCGCTGGGGAGTGATCGGACACTTTGGGGGGCGACGGGCGATGCACGGCCAATGGACGAAGGATCCGATGCGGCAGAGCCGCCGGAGGCGACGGTGCCGGGACTGGACTGCGCCGGAACCAGCCGGCGAGGGGGACCGGTGAGTGCCCCGGGGGCGGCGCTCCTGAACCGGCCGTCCGTCTCGCGCGGTGGCAGTGGTGCCGGTGGGGGCAGGAGCCTGGCGATGCAGCTGCTCCTCGCGGTGATCAGCGGCGGGTACGCCGTCGGCGCCGCCCTCAACTGGGGCTCGGAGGAACTCGCCGAGATCATGGGCGACTTCGGGCTCAGTGCCGCCGGATTACTCGCCGCGATCTCCTGCTACTCCTACGCCCGGGCGATCGACAGCCGGGAACGCCCCGCATGGCTGCTCTTCGCCTTCTCCTCTCTCATGGGCGCCGGCGGCAACGCGATCTGGGGCTGGTACGAGGTGATTCTCGGCCAGTCCGTGCCGAAGCCCTCGCTCGCGGACTTCGCCTTCCTCTGCTTTGCGCCACCCGCCATCGTGGGCCTGCTCGTCCTCGCCAAACGCCCGGTCACCCGGGCCGGTTGGGTATGCCTCGGGCTCGACTCCTGGCTCATCGGCGGCTCCCTGCTGACGCTGTCCTGGAGCCTGGCCCTCGCCCACGCGGCGCGGACCGCCCAGTCCGGCGCCCCCGGCAGCGTCCCGCGCGCGGCGCTCTCGCTCGCCTACCCGCTGCTCGACATCGCCCTCGTCTCGATGGTCCTGGTCCTGCACTTCCGGCGCAGCGAGACCAACCGCTCCGCCGTCAACACCGCCATCGCGGCGCTCGCCCTGACCGTGCTCAGCGACGCCCTGTTCACCTCGCCCCTGCTCAGCGCCGAGTACCAGTCCGGACAGCTCCTCGACGCGGGCTGGTTCGCGGGCTCGCTGCTGCTCGCGTACGCGCCCTGGGGCGCCCGGCGACCGCAGCTCGGACCCGACCCGGGCGGGCCCGGGCGCGTGGAGCGCCCGCACAGCCGCCCGATCACCGGCTCGCTGCCCGCGCTGACCCCGTACCTCGCGGCCGCCGTGTGCACCCTCGGCATCCTCTACAACGTCGTGGACGGCAGGAAGGTCGACCGGATGGTCGTCTTCACCGGCTGTACGGTCGTGCTCGCCCTCGTCATCCGCCAGGGCATCATGCTGCTCGACAACATCGCGCTGACCCAGGAACTGGCCCAGAAGGAGAACCACTTCCGCTCCCTGGTCCAGGGTTCCAGCGACGTCATCATGATCGCCGCGCCCACCGGCACCCTGCGCTACGTCAGCCCCGCCGCCGCCGGGGTCTACGGGCGCGACGCCGAGGAGCTGGTCGGCACCGAGCTCGCCACCCTGATCCACCCCGACGACCTCGGCCGGGTGGTCCACGAGGTGCGCCGCTTCCTCGCCGCTCCGCCGACCGAGGAGCCCACCACCCGCATCGAATGCCGCTTCAAGTCGGGCGGCGGCGAGTGGCTCAATGTGGAATCCACCGTCAACCGCCACCAGGGCGGGCTCATCCTCAACAGCCGCGACGTCACCGAGCGGGTCCGGCTCCAGGCCCAGCTCCAGCACAGCGCCGAGCACGACCCGCTGACCGACCTGCCCAACCGGGCCCTCTTCACCCGACGCGTGCGCCAGGCCCTGACCGGCAGGCGCGCGGGGGACCACAGCACCGCCGTGCTCTTCATCGACCTCGACGGCTTCAAAGCGGTCAACGACACCATCGGCCACCAGGCCGGCGACGAGCTGCTCATCGAGGCCGCGCGCAGGCTCCAGGACTCGGTGCGCGCCGGGGACACCGCCGCACGCCTCGGCGGGGACGAGTTCGCGGCGCTGATCCTGGGCGACGGCAGCCGCGACCGCAGCGCCCGCGAGTACCAGGTCCACGAGATCGCGGACCGGCTGCGCACCACGCTCTCCCAGCCGTACCGGATCGCGGGCAGCGAGGTCAGGGTCGCCGCGAGCATCGGCGTGGCCTTCGCCGACCCCGGAATCACCCCTTCGGACCTGATGCGCAACGCGGATCTCGCGATGTACCGGGCCAAGGCCGGCGGCAAGGACCGCGTGGAGATGTACGCCCCGCAGATGCAGGCCGAGGTCGTCCGCAAGGCCGAGCTGGCGGGGCGGCTGCGGACCGCGCTGCACGAGGGGGAGTTCGCCCTGCTGCACCAGCCCGTGGTCTCGCTGGCCACCGGCGAGATCGCCGCGGTGGCCGCGCAGGCCCGCTGGCGCTCGGCGCAGGGGATCCTCTTCACCCCGGCGGAGTTCCTCCGGGTCGCCGAGTACAGCGAGGGCGCGGCGGGCGCGGCCGCGGGTCCGGACGCCACGCGCACCGCCGAGCTGGGGCGCTGGCTGCTGGAGCAGGCCGTGGAGCAGGCCGCCGACCGGCAGCGGGCCGGGCACGACGTACCCGTGGCCGTCCGGATGACCGCCCAGCGGCTCCTGGACCACGCGATGCCGTTGGGCTCCGTCGAGGCCCTGCTGACCAGGCACGGACTGCCCTCCGGGGCCCTCGTGCTGGAGCTGGCCGTCTCCGACCCCAGGGTGCCCTTCGACGACCTGGAGCGCCGCCTGACGGCCTTGCACCGGCTCGGCGTGGGAATCTCCCTGGACGGCTTCGGAAGCGGCTACGCGGCCATCAGCGCCCTGCGCCGCCTCCCCGTGGACATGCTCAAGCTGGACCGGGGGCTGGTGGAAGGGGTCGTCGAGTCCCCCCGGCTGCACAAGATCACCGCAGGTCTGTTGCGGATCGCAAACGACCTCGGCATGCGGTCCGTGGCCGACGGCGTCGACCTGCCCGAGCAGGTCATGGCCCTGCGCGCCATGGGCTGCACGCACGGCCAGGGAATGGCCTTCTCCGGCCCACTGGACGAATACCGGCTGCGCCGCGCGCTCGTGCGCGGTACGTTCCCAGTACCGGGCGGAGCGGTCCAACCAGCCCTGGCCGGTGGTTCCCCCGGGGGCTCCATGGTTATCCGTAGAGGCTCACATAATGAGACGGCCGTCCCACCTACTTGACATCGACCTCCCGCCGGAGGGAAGGTCGGTGCCATGCGCACCCGAATTCTCGTACTTGGAAAGCGCGTCGGCTGAAGCCGGGACCAGCATGTCCCCGCTCAACGCATCCGACGCGCTCCCCTCGCTTGCCCAACGGCACGAGGGGTTTTTTGTTGCACTGGCACAGAGCCGAATCCCGTAAAACCCTCAGCTTCGAGAAGAGAATGCCGATGACCGAGCAGGCCACCGGGGCCCACCATCCGCAGCCGCGGCCCCGTTCCGGCGGACAGCAGTCCGCCGCAGTTGAGCACGTCACGGGCGCGCAGTCCCTCATCCGCTCTCTCGAAGAGGTGGGGTGCGACACCGTATTCGGGATCCCCGGTGGTGCGATCCTGCCCGCCTACGACCCGATGATGGACAGCAAGAAGGTCCGTCACATCCTGGTCCGTCACGAGCAGGGGGCCGGCCACGCCGCCACCGGCTACGCGCAGGCCACGGGCAAGGTGGGCGTCTGTATGGCCACCTCCGGCCCGGGTGCCACCAACCTGGTCACCCCGATCGCCGACGCGCACATGGACTCCGTCCCGCTGGTCGCGATCACCGGCCAGGTCTCCTCCAAGGCGATCGGCACCGACGCCTTCCAGGAGGCGGACATCGTCGGCATCACGATGCCGATCACCAAGCACAACTTCCTGGTCACCAAGGCCGAGGACATCCCGCGGACGATCGCCGAGGCCTTCCACATCGCCTCGACCGGCCGCCCCGGCCCGGTCCTGGTCGACATCGCCAAGGACGCCCTCCAGGCGAAGACCACCTTCTCGTGGCCGCCCGCCATGGACCTGCCCGGCTACCGGCCGGTCACCAAGCCGCACGCCAAGCAGATCCGCGAGGCCGCCAAGCTCATCTGCCAGGCCAAGCGCCCGGTGCTGTACGTCGGCGGCGGCGTCATGAAGTCCGGCGCGACCGCCGAGCTGAAGGTCCTGGCCGAGCTGACGGGCGTCCCGGTCTGCACCACCCTGATGGCCCTGGGCTCCTTCCCCGACAGCCACCCGCTGCACGTGGGCATGCCCGGCATGCACGGCTCGGTCACCGGCGTCACCGCCCTGCAGAAGTCCGACCTGCTGATCGCGCTCGGCACCCGCTTCGACGACCGCGTCACCGGCAAGCTGGACAGCTTCGCCCCGTTCGCCAAGATCATCCACGCGGACATCGACCCGGCCGAGATCGGCAAGAACCGAGAGGTCGACGTCCCGATCGTGGGCGACGCCCGCGAGGTCATCGCCGACCTGATCCAGGCCGTCCAGGCCGAGCACACCGAGGGCAACGCCGGCGACTACACCGCCTGGTGGAACGACCTGAGCCGCTGGCGCGACACCTACCCGCTGGGCTACGACCTGCCCGAGGACGGCAGCCTGTCCCCGCAGCAGGTGATCGAGCGGATCGGCGCGCTCGCGCCGAAGAGCACGATCTTCGCGGCCGGCGTCGGTCAGCACCAGATGTGGGCCTCGCACTTCGTCAAGTACGAGGAGCCGCGGACCTGGCTGAACTCCGGCGGCGCCGGAACCATGGGTTACGCGGTCCCGGCCGCGATGGGTGCCAAGGTCGGCATGCCCGAGCGCACGGTCTGGGCGATCGACGGCGACGGCTGCTTCCAGATGACCAATCAGGAACTGGTCACCTGCGCGCTGAACAACATCCCGATCAAGGTCGCGATCATCAACAACGGTGCGCTGGGCATGGTCCGCCAGTGGCAGACCCTGTTCTACAACCAGCGGTACTCCAACACCGTGCTGCACGCGGACGAGACGGGCCACGACACCGTCGGCTCCCAGCTGGGCGAGTCCATCGCCCCGCGCAAGGGCACCCGCGTCCCGGACTTCGTGAAGCTGTCGGAGTCGATGGGCTGCGTGGCGCTGCGCTGCGAGGACCCGGCCGACCTGGACAAGGTCATCGCCGAGGCCAACGCGATCAACGACCGCACCGTCGTCATCGACTTCATCGTCCACGAGGACGCCATGGTGTGGCCGATGGTCGCCGCCGGCACCTCCAACGACGAGGTCATGGCAGCGCGGGGCGTCCGTCCCGACTTCGGCGACAACGAAGACGACTGAGCCGAGAGAGCCGAGAGAGAGAACGCCCCACATGTCCAAGCACACGCTCTCCGTCCTGGTCGAGAACACGCCCGGCATCCTCGCCCGGATCGCCGCGCTGTTCTCCCGCCGCGGGTTCAACATCGACTCCCTCGCGGTCGGTGTCACCGAGCACCCCGACATCTCCCGCATCACCATCGTCGTGAATGTCGAAGACCTCCCGCTGGAGCAGGTGACCAAGCAGCTCAACAAGCTGGTCAACGTGCTCAAGATCGTCGAGCTGGAGTCGCACAACGCCATCGAGCGCGAACTCGTTCTGGTGAAGGTCCGCGCCGACAACGAGACCCGCTCCCAGATCGTCGAGATCGTCCAGCTGTTCCGCGCCAAGACGGTCGACGTCTCCCCGGAGGCCGTCACCATCGAGGCCACCGGCGGCGCGGACAAGCTCGGCGCGATGCTCAAGATGCTGGAGCCCTTCGGCATCAAGGAGCTCGTGCAGTCCGGCACGATCGCCATAGGGCGTGGCGGCCGGTCCATCACGGACCGCAGCCTGCGGGCCCTCGACCGCAGCGCCTGACGCGTCGGGCACACGTCCGGGGTGCGTCCGGCGGAAACGTCGGGCGCACCTGGGACACAACAGACACGCAAGACGCGTCAGACACGCTCACGCTCGCATAGCGAGACCGAAAACTCAGATTCCGTTCCCCGCCGTACGGTGGGTGCAACACCAGCGCACCAAGGAGATATCCCAGTGGCCGAGCTGTTCTACGAGAACGACGCCGACCTGTCCATCATCCAGGGCCGCAAGGTCGCGGTCATCGGTTACGGCAGCCAGGGCCACGCCCACGCGCTGTCGCTCCGTGACTCCGGCGTCGACGTCGTCGTCGGTCTGAAGGAGGGCTCGAAGTCCAAGGCCAAGGCCGAGGAGCAGGGTCTGAAGGTCGTCCCCGTGGCCGAGGCCGCCGAGTGGGCGAACGTCATCATGATCCTGACCCCGGACCCGCTGCAGGCCGAGATCTACGAGGAGTCCATCAAGGACCACCTCAAGGAGGGCGACGCGCTCTTCTTCGGCCACGGCTTCAACGTCCGCTACGGCTTCATCAAGCCCCCGGCCAACGTGGACGTCGCCCTGGTCGCCCCGAAGGGCCCGGGTCACCTGGTCCGCCGCCAGTACGAGGAAGGCCGCGGCGTTCCCTGCATCGCGGCGGTCGAGCAGGACTTCTCCGGCAGCGCCTTCGCGCTGGCGCTGTCGTACGCGGCCGGCATCGGCGGCACCCGCGCCGGTGTCATCAAGACCACCTTCACGGAGGAGACCGAGACCGACCTGTTCGGTGAGCAGGCCGTCCTCTGTGGTGGCGCCTCCGCGCTGGTCAAGGCCGGTTTCGAGACGCTGACCGAGGCCGGCTACCAGCCCGAGATCGCGTACTTCGAGTGCCTGCACGAGCTGAAGCTCATCGTGGACCTCATGTACGAGGGCGGCCTGGAGAAGATGCGCTGGTCGGTCTCCGAGACCGCCGAGTGGGGCGACTACATCACCGGTCCCCGCATCATCACCGACGCCACCAAGGCCGAGATGAAGCAGGTCCTGGCGGAGATCCAGAGCGGCGAGTTCGCCAACACCTGGATGGCCGAGTACAAGGCCGGTCTGCCGAAGTACAACGAGTACAAGAAGGCCGACGAGGCGCACCTGCTGGAGACCACCGGCAAGAAGCTGCGCAAGCTCATGAGCTGGGTCGACAGCGACGAGAGCTGATCTCGCACGCGGCGGGGCCGGAACGCTGGGTTCCGGCCCCGCCGCGCATCACCGGACGGGCCCCGGACGACCCGGCTTGTCCAACCCGGCCAACCACGGACGGGTGATCCTTCCGTACAGGCGGAAATCCGGTCCGCCACCGCCACTACACTGCTCAACACATACGCGTCAGGCCCACAGTGTCGTGCGTCTTCCACGCGGCTACCCCCTCCACCGCCTGCGGCCGTCGGGACGGCCGTCCGCACTGGACTTGTGAGGACCCACGTGAGCTCGAAACCTGTCGTACTCATCGCCGAAGAGCTGTCGCCCGCCACCGTGGACGCGCTCGGCCCGGACTTCGAGATCCGGCACGTCAACGGAGCCGACCGCGCGGAGCTGCTGCCCGCGATCGTCGACGTCGACGCCATCCTCGTGCGCTCCGCGACCAAGGTCGACGCCGAGGCCATCGCCGCGGCGAAGAAGCTGAAGGTCGTCGCCCGCGCCGGCGTCGGTCTGGACAACGTGGACGTCTCCGCCGCCACCAAGGCCGGCGTGATGGTCGTGAACGCCCCGACCTCGAACATCGTGACCGCCGCCGAGCTCGCCTGCGGCCTGCTCGTCGCCACGGCCCGCAACATCCCGCAGGCCAACACCGCCCTGAAGAACGGTGAGTGGAAGCGGAACAAGTACACGGGTGTCGAGCTCAGCGAGAAGACCCTCGGCGTCGTCGGCCTCGGCCGCATCGGCGTGCTGGTCGCCCAGCGCATGTCGGCCTTCGGCATGAAGATCGTGGCGTACGACCCCTACGTGCAGCCCGCGCGCGCCGCCCAGATGGGCGTCAAGATGCTGACGCTGGACGAGCTCCTCGAGGTCGCCGACTTCATCACCGTGCACCTGCCCAAGACCCCCGAGACCCTCGGTCTCATCGGGGACGAGGCCCTGCACAAGGTGAAGCCCTCCGTTCGTATCGTCAACGCCGCGCGCGGCGGGATCGTGGACGAGGCCGCGCTGTACTCGGCCATCAAGGAGGGCCGCGTCGCCGGCGCCGGCCTCGACGTGTACGCGAAGGAGCCCTGCACGGACTCCCCGCTGTTCGAGCTCGACCAGGTCGTCTGCACCCCGCACCTCGGCGCTTCCACGGACGAGGCCCAGGAGAAGGCCGGTATCGCGGTCGCCAAGTCGGTGCGCCTCGCGCTCGCCGGCGAACTCGTGCCGGACGCGGTCAACGTCCAGGGCGGCGTCATCGCCGAGGACGTCCGTCCGGGCCTGCCGCTCGCCGAGAAGCTCGGCCGCATCTTCACCGCCCTCGCGGGCGAGGTCGCGGTCCGCCTCGACGTCGAGGTCTGCGGCGAGATCACCCAGCACGACGTCAAGGTGCTCGAACTCTCCGCGCTCAAGGGTGTCTTCGAGGACGTCGTCGACGAGACGGTCTCCTACGTCAACGCCCCGCTGTTCGCGCAGGAGCGCGGTGTCGAGGTGCGCCTGACCACCAGCTCGGAGTCCCCGGACCACCGCAACGTGGTGACCGTCCGCGGCACCCTGTCGGACGGCCAGGAGGTGTCGGTCTCCGGCACGCTCGCGGGCCCGAAGCACCTTCAGAAGATCGTCGGCGTCGGGGAGTACGACGTGGACCTGGCGCTCGCCGACTTCATGGTCGTGCTGCGCTACACCGACCGCCCGGGCGTGGTCGGCAAGGTCGGTCAGCTGCTCGGCGAGGCCGGCCTGAACATCGCGGGCATGCAGGTCGCCCGCGCCGAGGAGCACGGCGAGGCGCTCGCCGTCCTCACGGTCGACGCCGAGGTCCCGGCAAACGTCCTCGCGGACATCGCCACCGAGATCGGCGCCGTCTCGGCGCGCACGGTCAGCCTCGGCTGACCAGTACGAACCACAGAGAAAGGGCCCGGGGAGATCCCCGGGCCCTTTCTCACGTTCCGTCAGCCGTACGCTGGCTCAAGCCCGGGTCCCTGCGGGGCTTGTCCCCTACCCGCCCTTCCTCCGTTCCTCCCCCAGCTACCGCTGGGTGGGGGTGCCCCCGGACGGAGTCTGGGGGAGTGCCCCCAGGGGCTCCGCCCCGGACCCCGCGCCTCAAACGCCGGCGAGGCTGGATTCGTCCGCCGGGGCCGGGGCCGGGGCCGGGGCAGGGGTGCCGATCCCCCGGAGGAGGGCCGCGGCGAGCAGCGCCGCCCCGAGCAGCAGCGCCGTACCGCCCCAGGCCGCGTACTGCATTCCGTGGACGAAGGCCTCGCGGGCCAGGGCCAGCAGCTGCGCGCCGGCCTCCCCGCCGACCTGGTGGGCGACGGCCACGGCTCCGCCGAGGGTTTCTCGTACGGCCGGGTCGGCGTCGGCGAGGTCGCCGCGGTAGACCGCGGTGCCCAGGCTGCCCAGGACCGCCATGCCCAGAGCCCCTCCGAACTCCTGGCCGGTCTCCAGCAGGGAGGCGGCGGAGCCGGCCTTCTCGGCGGGGGCCGAGGAGAGCGCCATGTCGGAGACCAGGGACATCACGGAGACGATGCCGGAGGCGAGCACCCCGGCGCCGGTCAGCAGCAGCCACAGCGAGTCGGTGTCGACCAGGGCCATCAGGCCGAAACCGACGGCGGCGATGGCGAATCCGCCGGCGATGACGTAGGCCCGGTCCAGCTTCTGGGCCAAGGCGGCGGAGGCCGGGGCGGCGGCGCCGATGAACACCGAGGGGGCGAGGCTCCACAGGGCGGCTTCCAGGGTGCCCATGCCGAGCACGGACTGCAGGTACTGGGTGGTGAAGTAGGCCGAACCCATCATGACGAAGGCGGCGATCGTGTTGAGGCCGACGCCCGCCCCGAAGCCGCGGCCCTGGAACAGCGCCCGGCTGACCATCGCGTCGTCACGGGTGCGCTGGCGGCGGACGAAGACGTAGCCGACGGCCAGGCCGGCCAGCAGGCAGCCGAGGTAGAGGGGCTCGAAGCCCTCGGCGGCGATCTCCTTGAGCCCGTAGACGACCGGCAGTACGGCGGCCATGGACAGCGGGACGGACAGCAGGTCGAAGCGGCCGGGGGCCGGGTCCTTGAACTCGGGGACCAGCACGGGGACCAGGATCAGCAGGAGCAGCATCGCGGGCACGTTGATGAGGAAGACGGAGCCCCAGTAGAAGTGGTTCAGCATCACGCCACTCAGGACCGAGCCGAGGGCGATCCCGCCGGTCATGGCCCCGGACCAGATGGCGATGGCCTTGCCGCGCTGCTTGTCGTCCTGGAAGAGGTTGCGGATGAGCGCCAGCGTGGAGGGCATCAGGGTGGCGCCGCCGATGCCGAGCAGCACCCGGGCCGCGATCAGCATCTCCGCGCTCGTGGCGTAGCCGGCGCCGACCGAGGCGAGGCCGAAGGCGGCCGCGCCGATCAGCAGCAGCTTGCGGCGGCCGATCCGGTCGCCGAGCGAGCCCATCGTGATCAGCAGTCCGGAGAGGGCGAAGGCGTAGCTGTCGAAGATCCAGAGCTGCTGGGTGGCGCTCGGGTCCAGCTGCTCGGTGATGGCGGGGATGGCGAAGTAGAGGACGGAGACGTCCATCGAGACCAGGAGCAGCGGCAGCAGGAGGACCGTGAAGGCGGTCCATTCGCGGCGGCCGGCGAGTCGCGCGGTGGCGCTGGGGTTCGTCATGAGAAGCAATGTACAGACGTCATAAACGTTTGTCTATGACGGGCGTATGGAACGCTTGTCTGGAACTTCCGTCTGTGACGTCCGTCTTGCTACCGTGACGCCATGGGACATCGTGAAGATCTGCTCGAAGGCGCCAAGAAATGCCTGGTCGACAAGGGTTTCGTGCGCACGACGGCACGCGACATCGTGAAGGCCTCGGGCGCGAACCTGGCCTCCATCGGCTACCACTACGGCTCGAAAGACGCCCTCCTCACCGAGGCCTTCATCGCCTTGATGCAGGAGCTGGGCGGCTTCCAGGAGGGCGTGGAAGGCGAGGGTGGCTCGCTGGAACGCTTCCGCGCGGTCTGGGAGGGCTTCCTCGCCCGCCGGGACGAAGCCGGTCCGGTCTGGGCGGCCAGCCTGGAGGTCGCGCTGTCCCGTGACCGGATGCCGGACCTGCGGGCGATGCTCGCGGCCTCCCAGGCCGAGGGACGGCGCGGCCTGATCGCGATGCTCACCGGGACCCCGGAGGAGGAGATCACCGAACGCGAGGAGCGGACGCTGGGAGCCTTCTACCAGGCCCTGCTGAACGGCCTGATGATCCAGTGGCTGTTCGACCCGAAGTCGGCGGCGAACGCGGAGGAGTTCACCGAGGGCATGCGGGCCGCCGCCGCTGCCCTGGCACGCCCGGAGGAGTAAGCGGAGGCGGAACCGCCGCGGAGGCGACCCCGTCCCATCCCCGAATGGGCCCGATACGAGGGGGAGTCGCGATGGTGTCAGGGAGAGCCGGAGCCGGGGCGGCGCTGCGCGGCCTGGTGACGGCGGTGGTGCTGGCGGCGGCCGGATGCGGTACGGCTCCAGGGGAAGGGGGCGGCCGGACCGCTCCGGTGGACACCCGGCCGCGCATGGAGCGGGTGGCCGCGGCCTGGGAGGGCTCGGCCGCCTTCAGGCAGTGGCGGGAGGGCTTCCACCCCTTGGACGAACAGGACTGGGCGCCGCCGGGCGGATTCCGCTCGGGCGAGGACAAGGCCGCCGCGGTGAACGGGAACTTCGTCCTACGGGCCGAGCTGCCCGCCGATCCCTCGCCCGCCACCCCGATCCGCTGGCCCGACGGCGGCGAGCTCACCCTCCCGCTGCTGAGCGCTTGGGAGGCGTACGGCCAGATCAACCGGGCGAAGGGCGCCACGGCGGAGCCCGATCAAGCCCTGCCGGTCACGGCCGTCCGCTTCGGCGAGACGATCGTGCGCACCAGCCGCGGACCGGCCCGGGTGCCCGCGTGGCTGTTCATCATCGAGGGCTACGACACCCCGCTCGCCCGGATCGCGATCCGGGAGCAGGAACTGCCGAAGCCCCCGATCGAGCCGCTGGGCACCTTCGACGAAGGCACGGCCCCGCTGTTCGGCCACTCGGCGGCGTCCCCGGACGCGACCTCCTTCGAGGTGACGGCGGGCCACGGAGCCTGCGACGGCGGAGTCGCCGTCGACGTCCTGGAAGGCACGGACGTCGTGGTCCTCGCCGGGCGGATCCTGCCCGGCGAGGAGACGGGCCCGGGCGTGGCCTGCGCCGCCGTGATGCTGGAGCAGACCGTCCCCGTCACCCTGACCCGGCCCGTGGGGGAGCGGGTCGTCATCGACTCCGAGAGCGGTGCGCCACTGCAGAAGGGCGCCCGGAGCCGCTGAATCCCCGTCAAACGGTGATGACCACCTTGGCGCCGGCGTGCTCCACTTCGACGTAGCGAATGGCCTCGGCCGCCTGGCTCAGCGGGTAGGTGCGGTCGACGGCCGGAGTGAGCGCGCCGCTCTCGAGGAGCTCGCACAGGGCCGCCAGGTTGTCCGCACTCGGCTCCGTCGTCAGGACCCGGATCCGCCCGCCGCGGAAGCGGGACATCAGCGTCCCGCGGATGATGAGGCCCACCGGGCCGAACAGGCTGACCCCTTCGGACACGCCGCCGCCGGACAGGACGAGCACCCCGGTCGGCGTCAGCGCGCGCCGGCACTCGGCCAGCGTGCGGTTCCCCACCAGGTCGAAGAGGAGGTCGTACCGCTCGCCCGTCCGCGTGAAGTCCTCCCGGGTGTAGTCGACCACGTGGTCCGCGCCGAGCGAGCGGACCAGATCCACGTTCCGCGTACTGCAGACACCCGTCACCTCCGCGCCGAGCGCCTTGGCCAGCTGCACGGCGAACGTGCCCACGCCGCCCGAGGCTCCGTTGACCAGGACGCGCTGCCCGGGCCGCACCTTGCCCACGTCGCGCAGGCCCATCAGCGCGGTGTTCCCGGCCAGCGGCACCGCCGCGGCCTGCGCGAAGGTCAGGTTGGCCGGCTTCGGGCCCAGCACCTCCTGCGAGGCGCACACGTACTCGGCGAACGCCCCGTCGGCCTCGCCGTACACCTCGTCGCCCGGACGCAGCCGGGTCACGTCCTTGCCCACGGCCTCCACCACGCCCGCGAAGTCCGCGCCTTGGATCCGCTGCTTCGGTCTGGTCAGCCCGAAGGTCAGGCGCGCCACGTACGGGTCGCCGCGCATGACGTGCCAGTCACGGGCGTTCACCGAGGACGCGTGGACCCGTACGAGGACCTCGGCGTCGCCGGGGACCGGCCGGTCGACCTCCCTGAACTCCAATACGTCGGATGAGCCGTACCGGTCTTGGACGATCGCCTTCATCTGGCCTCCTTGGTCCGCCTGTTCGCGACGTTAGGGGACCTGCGGCCGTGCCGGAATCAGGGAGACCCCCTAGGGTCTGCCGTCGTCGTCAGCCGTGCAGCCGGGACGCCTTGAGGGCCATATGCAGCAACAGGCGGTCCTCGCCCTCGTCCAGGTCGAGGCCCGTCAGCTGCTCCACCCGCGAGAGCCGGTAGTACAGGGTCTGCCGGTGAATGCCCAGGGCCGCCGCCGCGCGCCCCGCCTGACCGGCGCAGTCCAGGAACACCTCGGCGGTGCGGGCCAGTTCGCGGTGGGCCGGGTCCAACAGCGCGCGGGCCGACGGGTCGTCCACCGGGTCGGCGGCGAGGACGGCCAGCAGCCGGTACGGGCCGATCGCCGACCAGCGCGCGACCGGCCCGAGCCGAGGCTGCGCCACGGCCGCCCGCGCCGCCGCGACCGCCTGCTCCCAGGCGGCGGGCAGCGCCGCGAGGCCCCGGGCCGGTTCGGCGACGCCCGCGGCCATCCGGCGGGCTGTCGCCCCGGCCGGTTCGGCCGTGCGCGGGAGCAGCCGGGCCACCGCCGCCAAGGCGGGGTCCAGGGCGTCCGGCGAACGGAGCCGCAGCAGCACCGCGAGGTCGCCGCCGCCGGATTCACCGCGGTCGGAGCCGCGCCCGCCGCCCGCGCCGCCCGAGCCGCCCGCCCCGCGCGGGACCACGCACACCGCAGCCGCGCCGGGCACCGACGCCGGGGCCTCCCCGGACCACGGCCCCACGCACACCGCCGCGTGCAGCCCGTCCCCGCCCGCGCCCAGCGCGAGCCGCAGCGCGGCCACCGCCATGTCCTGCTGCCAGCCCCGCCCGGCCGTGAGCACCGCCAGGAACTCCCGCGAGAGGTCGGCCCCCGCCTTCGCCTCCTCGGCGAGCAGGACCCCGATCCGCTCGGCCACCTCCATGGCCGCGTCCAGTGCCGCGGGCGAGGGGCCGGGGTCGGGGGAGGGATGTCCGGGCGTCCCGGGCTCCGGGTCGAGGAGCCACACGTACCCCTGCACGATGCCCCGGTACCGCACCGGCAGGCAGAGCCGCCCGCGGAAGACCCCCGCGTCGGGCGCCGCCGGGATCCGGACGGGCCCGGTGGCGCGCGCGATGCCGAAGCCCTCGAACCAGGACCGGACGGCCGCCGTCGACTGCCGCGTCAGGATCGACCGGGTCCGGACCGGGTCCATCGCCGAATCGTCCTCGCTGTCGTGCGCGCCGAAGGCGATGAGGCGGAAGTCCCGGTTCTCCAGCGTCGCCGGGGCGCCGAGCAGCGCCGAGATCTCGTCCACCAGGTCCTGGTAATCGCCCTTCACCCGCACATTCTCCCACCCGCGGACCGACTCTTCAGACAGATGTATGAGATCCGGGACACGGATGCGTGACAGCTGTCGATGGCAGAGCATCGAAGCGATCCTTAGGTTTCACGGTGGTTTTACTTGCGCTTTTCAACCGCGCTTTTTCTTCTGCCACCCGTTGGAGGTGCCCCGTGCTGGGTCCCGTGATCCTCGCCGCTTCGCGCAGCGACAAGATGCGTCGAATCGTCTCTGCCGCCCCGGTGACCAAGCCCGTGGTGAACCGGTTCATCCCCGGCGAGACGGTCGACCAGGTGATCCCGATCGTCGAGGACCTCACGCAGAAGGGCCTGGAGGTCACCCTCGACGTCGTCGGCGAGGACATCACCGAGCCGGCCCAGTCGCACGCCGCTCGCGACGCCTACCTCCAGCTCATCGAGCGCCTCGCGGACCTCGGCCTCGGCGAGACCGTCGAGATGTCCGTGAAGCTGTCGATGTTCGGCCAGGCGCTGGAGGGCGGCCACGAGCTCGCCCTCGCCAACGTCCGCCCGGTCGTCGAGGCCGCCGCCGCCATCGGCACCACCGTGACCCTCGACGCCGAGGACCACACCACCCTCGACTCGATGTTCGCCATCCACGAGGAGCTGCGCCGGGACTTCCCGCAGACCGGCTGCGTGATCCAGGCGTACCTCTTCCGCACCGAGGCCGACGCCCGCCGCCTGGCCGCCGCCGGCAGCCGCGTCCGGATCGTGAAGGGCGCCTACAAGGAGCCCGCCGAGGTCGCGTACCAGGACAAGGCCGAGATCGACAAGGCGTACGTCCGCATCATGAAGATCCTGATGGAGGGCGAGGGCTACCCGATGATCGGGTCGCACGACCCGCGCCTGATCGCCATCGCACAGGAGCTCGCCCGGGCGGCCGGGCGCAAGCTGGACGAGTACGAGTTCCAGATGCTCTACGGCATCCGCAGCGAGGAGCACCTGCGGCTCGCCGCCGAAGGCCACCGGATGCGCGTCTACACCGCGTACGGGACGGACTGGTACGGCTACTTCATGCGCCGCCTCGCGGAGAAGCCCGCCAACCTCCTCTTCTTCGTCCGCTCGATGATCACCAAGAACTAGTCCAGAACCAGGTCAAGGAGTTAGCAGAGCCATGGACGCAGTGACCCAGGTCCCCGCTCCGGTCAACGAGCCGGTCCACTCGTACGCCCCCGGCACCCCGGAGCGCGCACGCCTCGAAACGCAGCTCAAGCAGCTGTCCGAGAACCCGATCGACCTCCCGATGACGATCAACGGCGTCAAGCGGATGGGCGGCGGCGAGCGCTTCGACGTGGTCCAGCCCCACGACCACAAGTCCGTGCTCGGCACCTACGCCAACGCCACCCAGGCCGACGCGCAGGAAGCCATCGACGCCGCCCTCGCCGCCGCCCCGGCCTGGCGCTCGATGTCCTTCGACGACCGCGCCGCGATCATCCTGCGCGCCGCCGAGCTGCTGTCCGGCCCGTGGCGCGAGAAGCTCGCCGCCTCGACCATGCTGGGCCAGTCCAAGACCGCGCAGCAGGCCGAGATCGACACCCCCTGCGAGCTCGTCGACTTCTGGCGCTTCAACGTCCACTTCGCCCGCCAGATCCTGGCCGAGCAGCCGGTCGCGAACTCCGCCGGCGTGTGGAACCGCAGCGACCACCGCCCGCTCGAAGGCTTCGTCTACGCGATCACGCCGTTCAACTTCACGGCCATCGCCGGCAACCTGCCGACCGCCCCCGCCCTCATGGGCAACGTGGTCCTGTGGAAGCCGTCCCCGACGCAGACCCACTCCGCGATCCTCCTGATGGAGCTCCTGGAGGAGGCCGGCCTGCCCAAGGGCGTCATCAACCTGGTGACGGGCGACGGCATCGCCGTCTCCGAGGTGGCCCTGAACCACCCCGAGCTGGCCGGCATCCACTTCACCGGCTCGACCAAGACCTTCCAGTACCTGTGGAAGACGGTCGGCAACAACATCGAGAAGTACAAGTCCTACCCGCGCCTGGTCGGCGAGACCGGCGGCAAGGACTTCGTCGTCGCGCACCCGTCCGCGGACCGCGCCGTCCTGAAGACCGCCCTGACCCGCGGCTCCTTCGAGTTCCAGGGCCAGAAGTGCTCGGCGTCCTCCCGCGCCTACGTCCCGGCCTCCATCTGGAACGACGGCTTCAAGGAGGCCTTCGCGGCCGAGGTCGACGGCATCGCCATGGGTGACGTCCGCGACCTGACCAACTTCATCGGCGCCGTCATCGACGAGCGCTCGTTCGCGAAGAACAAGGCCGCGATCGACCGCGCCAAGGCCGACCCGACCTGCGAGATCATCGCCGGTGGCACGTACGACGACTCGGAGGGCTACTTCGTCCGCCCGACCGTCATCGCCTGCACCGACCCGGAGAACGAGGTCTTCACGACCGAGTACTTCGGCCCGATCCTCGCCGTGCACGTCTACGAGGACGCCGACTTCGACGCGATGCTGGCCCAGATGGAGTCCGTCTCGGCGTACGCCCTGACCGGCTCGATCATCGCGGCGGACCGGTACGCGGCCGCGGACGCGATGGAGAAGCTCCGCTTCGCGGCGGGCAACTTCTACATCAACGACAAGTCCACCGGCGCCGTCGTCGGCCAGCAGCCCTTCGGTGGCGGCCGTGCCTCGGGCACGAACGACAAGGCCGGCGCGGCGACCAACCTCCAGCGCTGGACGTCGACCCGCTCCATCAAGGAGACCCTGGTGGCCCCGACCGAGTACGGCTACCCGCACATGGGCTGACCCCGCCCGCTGAACCCCGCCCCCGCTCCGGTACCCCCAAGTCCGGAGCGGGGGCGGTTTCCATTTCCCGGCGGCGCAACCGGTGCCGGCCTGGCCGTGGTTGTCGTGTACGGCGACACGCCCCAGAACTCGGGCCCGGCTTCAGGGGAGCGCCGGCTCCTGGCGGCTTCCGGAGGACGGCGACGGGCTGCGGTATGTGGGTCGCATCGCACCCAGGGCGCCACTTGCGGCCGAACTGGCACGCCCGAGGACGGGTGAGGATCGGGATGCGGCCGGCCTCGGCAGGCCGTGGCGGGCAGGACGGCGGAGCCGCCCCGGGGCAGTCCCCGGAGCCCTCCGCCGGTGAGGTGGTCACACCTCCACGATGACCTGGTCCAGGGACTTGCGGACCAGGTCCGGGACCTCGCAGTCGTCCGCCGGGTAGCCGACCGGGATCACCGCGAAGGCCTTCTCGTTCTCCGGGCGGTCCAGGACGTGGGAGAGGAAGCGCATCGGGCTCGGCGTGTGGATCAGGGCCGCCAGGCCGGACAGGTGGAGGGCGGAGAGCAGCATGCCGACCGCGATGCCGACCGACTCGTCCACGTAGTAGTGCTTGCGCTTCGTACCGTCCGGGCCGAGCCAGTAGCGCTGCTGGAAGACCACGATCAGGGCGGGGGCGTCCGTGAGGTGGGTCTTGACGGCGTCCGTGCCGAGGGGGCGCAGGGCGGCGAGCCACTCGTCGCCGAGGCGGCCGTCGTAGGAGAGCTCCTCCTCCTGCTCGGCTGCGGCGCGGATCCGTTCGCGCACGGCCGGGTCCTTGACCAGGACGAAGGTCCACGGCTGCTGGTGCGCCCCGGAGGGGGCGGTCGCGGCGCACGCGATGGCGTCGCGGACCACCTGCTCGGGCACGGGGTCGGGGGAGAAGTGGCGTACGGTCCTGCGCTCGTCCATCCGCGCCCGCAACTCGGCGGCGCGCGCGAGGGATTCCTGGCGGGGCATCCGCGCGGGCCGGTAGGCGGCGGGACGGTACGGCAGGCCGTGGATCGGGGTCCACGCTTCGGTATCGGGCGACATGGGGCGAGTGTGCCGACGTCGGAACCGGGCCGGCCGGCGTGGCGTCATGACCCACTGTCCGTTGTGTGCTGACAGGGGGGTTATGGCAGTGACGATCACCGGTCGATTCCTGGACTGGGAAGGCTGCTTCAACGTGCGCGAGCTGGGCGGGCTCGGAGGTGTCGCGCCGGGCGCGGTGGTCCGGTCCGACGCCCTCGACGGGCTGACCGCACTCGGCTGGACCACTCTGGCCGCACACGGCATACGGACAGTCGTCGACCTGCGCAACGACGGCGAGGCCGGAGCAGACCACGCGGCCCGCCCGGGCGGGCTGAAGACGGTGCGGATCCCGCTCGACGGGATCGAGGACCGCGAGTTCTGGGACGTGTGGTGGGGGAGTCCGGGTTTCGGAACCCCCGCCTATTTCCGGCCTTTCCTGGCTCGGTTCCCGGAGCGGGTGGCTTCGGTCGCCCGCGCGATCGCCGACGCGCCGCCCGGCGGGGTGGTCTTCCATTGCGGGTTGGGCCGCGACCGTACCGGGATCATCGCTCTGGTGCTGCTTCGGCTGATGGGGGCGAGCCCCGAGGAGATCGCCGACGACCACGGGCTGAGCGAACCGCGGGTGCGCGAGCGGTACGCGGCGCAGGGCCGTCCATACGATTCCGCCGAGATCGAGGAGTACGTCGCAGGGCTCGGTACCACCACGCACGGGCTGGCCCGGGATGCCGCCCGGTGGCTGCTGCCCGAGCCGTACCTGCGTGCCGCCGGGCTGTGCGCCGACGAACTCGCGCGGCTCAGGGCGAGACTGGGGGCATGAGCGAGACACGGCTGCGCACGGCGCACACCTCGGAGCTGGCCCGGGACGAGCTGGAGGAGGTCCGGGCGCTGCTCGACGCCGGGTTCGAGGGGGACTTTTCCGACGAGGACTTCGAGCACGGGCTCGGAGGGATGCACGTCCTGGTGCACGAGAACGGCGAGCTCGTCGCGCACGGGAGTGTGGTGCAGCGGCGGGTGGTGCATCAGGGGCGGGCCCTGCGGATCGGGTACGTCGAGGCCGTGGTCGTGCGGGCCGACCTGCGGCGGCGGGGGCTCGCCGGGCGGGTCATGGCCGAACTGGAGCGGGTGATCGACCGGGCCTACGTGCTCGGCGCGCTGTCGGCCTCCGAGGACGGAGCCGGGCTGTACCACGGCCGCGGCTGGCAGGTGTGGGGCGGGCGGATCGGCACGCTGTCGCCCGCCGGGCCCGTCCTCCTGCCCGAGGAGGAAGGCAGTACCTACGTGTGGGTGCCGCCCGGCGGGGTCCGGTTGGACCCCGCCGGGCGGCTCGACTTCGACTGGCGGGACGGGGACGTGCTCTAGCAGCCTGGGCTAGGAACCCGAGACGCTCGGCGCGCCCGTCTCGATGTGGCCCGTGTAGCGGCGCGACCAGGTGCCGTCGGAGTCCGCGAGGATCGTGAAGTCGTACCAGCCGTTGCTGTACGCCACCGCGTTGAAGTAGTCCTCGCGCGAGGAGTTCGCCGGGACGGTGTACGTCCACGGGCCGTCCGTGCGGTAGGCGTTCGAGCGGATCGTAAAGGTGACCTGCGCGGCGGAGGCGTTCGTCAGCTTGAAGTAGATCGCCGTCTTGCCCGTGCCCGGCTCGACGGCGAAGCGGGCCGCGACCTCGAGGGACTTGCCCGGCTTCGTGGCGTCGCCGAGGAAGCGGCGCAGGAAGCGGTTCGGGCCGTACATCGAGATGTCGTACTTGCCGGAGCCGTGCCCGAGGCCGATGTTGAAGTAGTCGGAGGCGGAGGCGCCGCCGTCCACCGTGTACTGCCAGGCGGCAGTGTCCCGGTACTGGTGCGGGTGGATCGAGAAGTGCGCCGGCCGCTTCGCCTCCGTGCCCTGGTTGGTCATCGAGAACCAGGCGAGGATCTTGCCGGCCGCGCCGAATTCCAGCCGGTCCATGTTGCCGTTCACCTGGTACGGGAGGGCCCGCGCCGGGCGGGTGCCGGCCTCCTGCGCCGGGAGGGCGTTGTTCTGCGGCGCCGGGTTGGGCAGCGGGCCGCAGGTCGACTGGCCGATGACCTTGGCCGTGGACGGGAGGCCCGCGGGCACCCCGTAGACCGGGTGCGCGAAGTCGAAGACGCCGGTCAGGTCGCCGACGACCTTGCGGCGCCACGCGCTGATGTTCGGGCAGCCGGCGGGGGTGCCCAGGGCGGCCGTCCAGGTCTCCATGAAGCGCAGGACGGACGTGTGGTCGAAGACCTCGGAGCTGACCCAGCCGCCGCGCGTCCACGGGGACATCACGATCATGGGGACGCGGAAGCCGAGCCCGATCGGGGTGCCGTCGAGGTACTCGCCGGGGGTGCCCGGCGGGGCGACGGGCGGCGCCACGTGGTCGAAGAAGCCGTCGTTCTCGTCGTAGTTGAGGAAGAGGACGGTGGAGTCGAAGACCTCCGGGTTCGCGGCGAGCGCCCGGTAGACCAGGTCCACGAAGTGCGCGCCGTCGCCCGGCGGGGCGTAGGGGTGCTCGGAGAAGGCCTCGTTCGCGACGACCCAGGAGACCTGGGGGAGGGCGCCGGCGACGACGTCCGCGCGGATGGCGGCGGCGATGTCGTCCGGGGTGGAGCCGGTGACCTTCGGGACCGATCCCATGCCGCGGTCCCACAGGGGGTCGCCGGGCCTGGCGTCGGTGAACTTCCTGAAGTAGGCGAGCCCGTTGTCCCCGTAATTGTCCTGGGCGTTCTGGTAGACCTTCCAGGTCATCCCGGCCCGCTGGAGGGCCTCCGCGTACGTCTCCCAGGTCAGCCCGGACTCCTCGCCGCCGTCCTTGCTGCCCGCGTCGACCTTGCCGCTCCACAGGAAGGTGCGGTTCGGGCCGGTCGCGCTGAGCGCGGAGCAGAAGTAGGCGTCGCAGATCGTGTAGTTGTCGGCGAGCGCGTAGTGGAAGGGGATGTCGCCCCGGTCCAGGTGGCCGAGCGTGTGGGTCTTGCCGACGCCGGCGACCCAGTTGTCCATCCGGCCCTTGTTCCAGGCCGCGTGCTGCGAGGTCCAGCTGTGCGGGAGGTCGCCGGTGCACTGGGCCAGGGTCTCGCTGTCGGCCCCGCCCGCGGCCGGGGTGTCGGACAGCTTCCACGGGTACTGGCGACCGCCCCAGTTGGGCTGGTTGAAGGTGCCCCAACCGCCCGGGATGTTGCCGGCGGCGCGGTCACCGAAGCCGCGGACACCCTTCAGCTTGCCGAAGTAGTGGTCGAAGCTGCGGTTCTCCTGCATGAGGATCACCACGTGCTTCACGTCGGTGATGGTGCCGGTCGCGGCGGCCGCGGCCGCCGTCGTCGGCAGCAGCGGGGGCAGGGCCGCCCCCGCCACCAGTCCCGCGCCGATTCCCACGAAACCTCTGCGGCTGATCGGTGTCACCGAGCCCTCGCCTCCAACTCCAGTGCCCCGTTGGCACATTGACGCAAAGAGTGGCGGCAGCCGGTGCAAAGGTCTACATCCGTGCGGTAAGAAGTCGGTGAACATCCGGGTGGCCGGAATCAGTCGTCGATCCGCACGAGCATCTTGCCCAGATTGTCCCCGCGGAACAGACCCAGGAAGGCGTCCACCGTGTGATCGAATCCCTGGACAACGGTGGTGTCGGTGCCGATCCGGCCACTGCGCAGGTGCGGGACGAGGAAGTCCTCCAGTTCGTCCTGCAGATTGGTGTGATTTCGAACCAATACCCCTTCCAGGCGCAGCGACTTGTGCACGACCTCGAAGAGGTTGCGGGGCGCGGACGGGGACCGGTCTCCGTTGTACGTGGAGAGGGCGCCGACCCAGGCGATCCGCCCGTACTCGCGCAGCACGTCGATCGCTCCCTCCAGGTGCCCGCCGCCCACGTTGTCCACGTACACGTCGATGCCGTCGGGCGCGGCCTTCGCGAGCTGCTCGCCGACCGGGCCGTCGTGGTAGTCGAAGGCCGCGTCGAAGCCGAGGCTCTCGGTGAGGTGACGGACCTTCGTCGCCGAGCCGGCGCTGCCGATGATCCGGCCGGCGCCGAGCAGCCGGGCGATGCGACCGGTGGCCGTGCCGACCCCGCCCGCCGCGGCCGAGACGAAGACGTCCTCGCCCTCGCGCAGGGCCGCGGTCCGCGTCAGGGCGGCGTACGCGGTCAGGCCGGTGCCGCCGAGGATGGAGAGGTACGCCTCCAGCGGGACGCCCTCGTGGCCGCGCAGCTTGCGCGTGCCGTCGGCGCCGAGGGTGACCAGGGCGTGCGTGCGCCAGCCCGCGCGGTGGAAGACCAGGTCGCCCTCGACCAGGCCCGGGTCGCGGGAGGCGAGGACCCGGCCCACGGAGCGACCTTCCAGCGGGGCGCCGAGCTCGAAGCCGCCTTCGCCGCCGTCCATCATCCCGCGGTGGTACGGGTCCACGGAGAGCAGCAGGTTCTGCACGAGGGCGGTACCGGGCCGGGGCTCCGGGACGGAGGATTCGACGTACGTGAAATCGGAGGCGGCGGGGAAGGCCTTCGGGCGGGTGATCTGGTGCACGGCGTAAGCGGTGTTCGCGGTCATGGCGCCGACGCTAGGAGGGAATCACCGGGCCGGGCAGAGGGTTTGGCTCATGGAAGCCACACATCCATGAACGACGCTCATAGAACGAGGTGAAAGCCATGGCGGCCGGCGCCGGTGGTACCGGATCCAGCGCGACCCGCAGTGCCCGTGGCGGCGGCCCGGCCGAGCTGATGCCGCAGGAACTGCGGGTCCTGGTCGCCGTCGCCGAGACCGGGGGCTTCTCCGCCGCGGCGGCCCGGCTCGGCCTCACCCAGTCGGCCGTATCGCACTCGGTCCGCGGCAGCGAGGCCAAGCTCGGCGCGGTCCTCTTCGAGCGCGGCCGCTCGGGCGCCTCGCCCACCCCGGCGGGGGAGCGGGCCGTCGGCCACGCCCGGCGGATCCTGCGGCTGTACGAGGTCATGGGCGCGGAAGCGCGCGGCGCGGCCGGGGGCTCCGGCCGGGACGTGGTCGGCGGCGTGCTCCGTATCGCCGCCTTCCGCAGCGCGGCCCTGCACCTGCTGCCCCCCGCCCTGGAGCGGCTCACCGCCCGCCACCCGGGCATCCGCCCCGAGGTCAGGGTGGTGCGCGAGCTCGGCGCCGGCACCGCCGGGGAGGTCGCCGCCGGGCGGGCCGACCTCGGCATCGCCACCCTGGGCGCCTCGCAGGGCGTGCCGCCCGGCCTCCTGACCGGAGTGCTCGTGGAGGAGGCGTACTCCCTGGTCCACCCGGCCGGGCACCCGGACCCGAAGGCGCTTCCCCTGCTGGACTGGGACGAGAACTGCGGGTCGTACACCCGAGCCTGGTGGCTCGCGCAGGACTGGATCCCCCGGGCGACCGTCAAGGCGGAGGACGACGCGATGGTGCTGACCATGGTCGGCCGCGGGCTCGGCATGGCGATCATGCCCGAGCTCTCCCTCCGGGAGGCGACCGAGGCCGTGGACATCACCGGTCTGGGCCCCGAGAGGCCTGTGAGACACGTGGGGTACGTCACCACTCCGGAATCGGCCGCCACCCTCGCCGTCAGGGCCCTGATCAGGGAACTTCGTTCCGAGAAGGTCTGAAACGGACCCCGCCGAGAGGTCCTTTCGAGGGGTTCGGCGTCTCAGATAGTAGGAAGTCCGAGTAATTGCGGAGACAGACAGCGGGACCTGCCCTAGCTTTGTAGAAGCCGAACGTGTCGCCGATCAGGCGAATGGCGGTAGAGAGCGTGCGCCCCCGGCAGGCAACCCCTGCGGCGCACCGTTCCCCGCCTCTTCCGGCGCCTTGAAGGAACCCCTCATCCGTGGCCTCGCCACGCCGTGATCTCAAGGAGTCGATCACCCATGAACGCCACCACCTCCGCAGCCCGCCGCGTCCGCCGCTCCTCCCCGGCCGACGTGGACCGCAAGAACGCCGCCGCCGCCCTCCAGCGCGCTCTCGACCGCCGTGACAACGGCGGATCGACCGGCCACTGATCGACCCGCTCATCGGACATATTGCGATCCGCGTCCATATGGTGGACGCAATATGTCTGAGGGCTGGGACAGGGAGTACGGTTTCGCCATGTCGACCAGCATCAATCTCGCAGTGATCCCCGGTGATGGCATCGGCCAGGAAGTCGTGGCTCAGGGCCTCAAGGTCCTTACCGCGGTCCTGCCCCAGGATGTGAAGCTGGAGACCAAGGAATACGACCTCGGCGCCCAGCGCTGGCACCGCACCGGTGAGACCCTCCCGGACGCGGAGCTCGAGGCCCTCAAGCACCACGACGCGATCCTGCTGGGCGCCATCGGCGACCCCTCGGTCCCGTCCGGCGTGCTGGAGCGCGGCCTGCTGCTGAAGCTCCGTTTCGCCTTCGACCACTTCATCAACCTGCGCCCGTCGAAGCTCTTCCCGAACACGGCCACCCCGCTGGCCGGCCGTCCGGAGATCGACTTCGTCGTGGTCCGCGAGGGCACCGAAGGCCCGTACACCGGCAACGGCGGCAGCCTGCGCACCGGCACCCCCGCCGAGGTGGCCACCGAGGTCAGCATCAACACCGCCTACGGTGTCGAGCGCGTCGTCCGTGACGCGTACGAGCGGGCCAACGCCCGCCCGCGCAAGAAGCTGACGCTCGTGCACAAGAACAACGTCCTCGTGTACGCGGGCCACATGTGGAAGAACATCTTCGACAAGGTCGGCCAGGAGTACCCCGAGGTCACCACCGACTACCTGCACGTCGACGCCGCGACGATCTTCTTCGTCACCCAGCCCGAGCGCTTCGACGTCATCGTGACGGACAACCTCTTCGGTGACATCCTCACCGACCTGGCCGCCGCCGTGACCGGCGGAATCGGCCTGGCCGCCTCCGGGAACATCAACCCGACCGGCGCGTTCCCGTCCATGTTCGAGCCCGTCCACGGCTCGGCCCCGGACATCGCGGGCACCGGCAAGGCCGACCCGACCGCGACGATCCTCTCCGTGGCCCTCCTGCTGCGCCACCTGGGCTACGAGGCCCAGGCCGTCCGCATCGAGGACGCGGTCTCCGCCGACCTCGCGGAGCGCGACGGCACCTTCCGCTCCACCGACGAGATCGGCGACGCCCTCGCCGCGCGCGTAGCCGGCTGACCCGGCCGCACCACTCCAGGAAGCCGTCGGGTCACATAGGGGACCCGGCGGCTTTTCCTGCGCGGCCCCGGGTGCCACCATCTCCCCTGGGCCGCTACCCCCGCTTCTCCGAAGTCCTCCCGCGCGCGATAATCGAACGCGAGGCCGCGGAATGCGGGGAAGCTCGGACGTCCTAGTACGCCGTGAGCGCGGTCCGCCATACACAACCGGTGAAGGACAAGCACTCATGACGACGCCCACGATCGAGCTCAAGCCCTCCTCGAACCCGCTGTCCGACGCGGAGCGCGAGGCGATCCTGGCCAGCCCCGGCTTCGGCCGCCACTTCACCGACCACATGGTGACGATCAAGTGGACCGAGGGTCGCGGCTGGCACGACGCCGAGCTGGTCCCGTACGCGCCGCTGTCGATCGACCCGGCGAACATGACCCTGCACTACGCGCAGACGATCTTCGAGGGCCTCAAGGCCTACCGCCAGCCCGACGGCACCGTCGCCACCTTCCGCCCCGAGGCCAACGCCGAGCGCTTCCGGTCCTCCGCGCGCCGCATGGCCATGCCGGAGCTGCCGACCGAGCTGTTCATCCAGGCCTGCGACGCCCTCGTCCAGCAGGACCGCGCCTGGGTTCCGGACTCCGGCGAGGCCTCCCTGTACCTGCGGCCCTTCATGTTCGCCTCCGAGGTCGGCCTCGGTGTCCGCCCGGCCAACGAGTTCCTCTTCATCGTCATCGCCTCGCCCGCCGGCGCGTACTTCCCCGGCGGCGTGAAGCCCGTCTCCGTCTGGCTCTCCGAGGAGTACGTCCGGGCGGTCAAGGGCGGCACCGGCGCGGCCAAGACCGGAGGCAACTACGCGGCCTCGCTGGTCGCGCAGGCCCAGGCCGCCTCGCACGGCTGCGACCAGGTCGTCTGGCTGGACGCCGTCGAGCACCGCTGGATCGAGGAGATGGGCGGGATGAACCTGTACTTCGTGTACGGCGACCGCATCGTCACCCCGGAGCTCACCGGCTCGCTCCTCCCCGGCATCACTCGCGACTCCCTCCTCACCATCGCCCGCGACCTCGGCTACACCGCCGAGGAGGGCCGCCTCACCACCGAGGACTGGGAGCGCGACAACGCGAACGGCACCCTCACCGAGGTCTTCGCGTGCGGTACCGCCGCCGTGATCACCCCCGTCGGCTCGGTCAAGTCGGAGCGCGCCAACTGGACCCAGGGCGACGGCGAGCCCGGCCAGGTCACCATGCGCCTGCGCAAGGCCCTGCTGGAGCTCCAGACGGGCCACGCCGCCGACGTCCACGGCTGGATGCACCCGCTGGGCTAGTCCCGCCCCGAACCGGCCCGAAGGCCCCCCGTGCGTCGCGCGGGGGGCCTTCGGTCGTCAGGGGCGGAGGGCGGGCCGGAGGGAAGGGGCGTGGTCAGCGCTCCTCGTCCGCCTCGCCCTCGCGCTTCTTCTTGCGCTCCTGGTTCGTCCCGTCCGGGCCGAGGCCCACCAGGACGTCGCCGAAGGCGTAGGCCAGGCCCGCGACGCCCTTGACGATCTTGCCCGCCACGTATGCGAGTTCTTCCACGACGTCTCCCCGTGTCGTTCGTGGCGGCCCTGTCCCGTTCGGCCGCCGCCGTACCGGTAGACGCCGCCGCGGGCCCGAAGGTTGAACGCCGAGGTCGAACCGGGGAACCTGGAGGGGGGACCGTACCGAGGTGGTGTGCGATGTCCGAGGCGAGCAACTACTGGGCTTCCGGCAACTGGAAGGTCTCCGAGGGCAAGGAGGACGAGTTCGTCGACCGCTGGACGGCCTTCCTCACGTGGACCAAGGAAGCGAACGAGGGCTTCCTCTTCGCCCGCCTGATCCGCGATCTGGGCAACCCGGGCCACTACGTGTCCTTCGCCTCCTGGCGTGACGTGGACGCGATGAAGGCCTGGCAGGACAGGCCCGAGTTCGCCGAGTACTTCGGCGGCTGCCGCGCCCTGTGCGAGGACATGCAGGGCGGCGGCTTCGCGCTGGCGCGGGCGGTGGACGCCTAGCGCTCCCGCCCTCCGTACGTACGAAAGGCCCCGCTCAGACGGCCGCGGCCACCGGCTCCGGCTCCTCCGCGGCGACGGAGGCAGGGGCGGTGCGGGCGGTCAGTGCCGTGTAGACGAGACCGCCGGCCAGGCCGGAGAGCACGAAGGAGCAGTCCACGCCGCCGGTGAGGGCGAGCAGCGGGCCCTCGTAGAAGGGAGTGGTCACGGCGAGCAGGCCGACCCCGGCGCCGATCGCCCAGGAGGCGGTGGCGGCCACGTTCCAGCCGCCGCGGTACCAGTAGATCCCGCCCACCGAGCGGCGGTTGAAGACCTGGAGCGCGTCGGCGTCGTACCGGCCGCGGCAGCGCACGTAGCCGATGAGGGTGATCACGGCCCACGGGGTGCCGATCGCGGTCAGCAGCAGGACGAACGAGGTCATCGCGGCCTGGACGTCCCACTCGAACGAGCCGATGAATACGAAGGTGGTGGCGACGGTCGCGGCGACCAGCGTGGCCGTGGTCCGGGTGGCCTTGGGGACGATCGCGTCGAGGTCGAGGCCCATGGAGTAGAGCATCAGCCCGGCGTTGCCCACCGAGCCGGCCGCGGCCGCGGCGAGCAGCGGCACCAGGTACCAGAACGGCGCGGCGTCCACCAGCGGCCCCGCGTAGTCGGCGCCGGCCTTGGCGGCGAGCGCGGTGTAGGTGCCGAAGAGCTGCGGGATCAGCAGGCCGACGAGCAGGCCGAGACCGGTGGCCCAGTACACCTTGCGGGGGCTGTGCTTGCGGGGGGAGATGTAGCGGGTGTAGTCGCCGAGCAGGGTGATGAAGGCGACGGGACCGCTCAGCCCGGCGGCGACGGCCGCCAGCAGCCAGGTCGGCCAGAAGGAGCCCAGCAGGTACGCGGTTTCCGGCGGCGCGGCCGCCGTGAAGTCCGGGGCGTACGCGTACACGCCGACGGCCAGCAGGATCACCATGCCGATGGACAGGACCTTGCTCAGGCGCAGCAGCAGCCGGTAGCCGAAGACGGCCCCGACGACGGTGCACGCGGCGAGTACGCCGTACATCACGGCCCGTGAGACGCCGGTGTTCGGCAGCCCCGTGAGCCGGGACAGTACGCCGACCATCACGTCGCCGCCGATCCACAGCGTGAGCGCGGTGTACCCGAGCGAGAGCAGCAGGCCGACCACCGACCCGACGAGCCGGCCGCGGACGCCGAACTGGGCGCCGCTGGAGGTCGAGAGGTTGGTGGCGGTCCGCAGGGAGACGAGCGCCAGCGGCGCGGTGAAGGCGATCCCGACGAGGGTGCCGGTCACGATGGCGGTGACAGAGGGCCACAGGCCCAGCCCGAAGGACGGGGGCAGCCAGCCGAAAACGATCACGCCGAGGCAGAGGTTGGAGCCGAGGAGGATCGAGATCAGGTCACGGGGACCGCTCGTCCGCTCCTCCTCCGGGATGGTGTCGACTCCGCGCTGTTCGATGGGCATGGGGGACTCCCTTGGCAGGGCGGGGATGGTTGCGCATTTGTTTGAGCGACACTCAATGTGACTTACTCCCTGGTCCCAGGTCAATGATTCCCTGCAAGGAAATGAAGAGTTAGAGTGATGCTCTAACCCATCGACTCAAGAGGTGGTGGATCGGCGTGCGGCTGACCCCTACGGAGCGCGACCGGCTGCTGCTCCGCAGCGCTGCTGAACTGGCCAGGGCCCGACGGGCCCGGGGCCTCAGGCTCAATGTCCCGGAGGCCACCGCGTTGATCGCGGACACGGTCTGCGAGGCGGCGCGCGACGGCAAGCGGCTCGCGGAGGCCATCGAGGAGGCCCGCGGCGTGCTGGGCCCGGACGACGTCCTGCCCGGCGTGGCCGACGTGGTCACCGAGGTGCACGTGGAGGCCGTCTTCGACGACGGATCCCGCCTCGCGGTGGTCTCGTCCCCCATCCAGGGCGCGGTGCCGCTCGGCGACGACGCCCCCGGCGCGGTCGTCCCCGGCCCCGGCGTCCCCCAGCCGGAGCCCGTGCTGCACCTGCGGGTGCGCAACACGGCCTCCGTGCCGGTGAGCGTCACCTCGCACTTCCACTTCTTCGAGGCGAACCCGCGCCTCGACTTCGACCGGGCCGCCGCCTATGGGATGCGGCTGTGCGTGCCGGCGGGCTCGTCCGTCCGGTTCGACCCCCACGGCGAGGGCGAGGTCGGCCTGGTCCCGATCGGCGGCGACCGCATCGCCGTCGGCTTCGCCGGCCTGGTCGACGGCCCCCTGGACGCCCCCGGCGCCAAGGACGAGGCCCTGCGCCGCGCGGCGGCCTGCGGCTACCTCGGCGTCACCTCCGACCGGGAGAACGCCGACCACGAGGACGGAGAGCAGGCGTGAGCCGCCAGACCCCCCACAGCGACCACTGCGCACCCGGCAGCCGGCACATCGACCCCCACGAGTACGCCTCCGTCTTCGGCCCCCGCGCCGGGGACCGGGTACGGCTCGGCGACTCCGGGCTCACCGTCCGCGTGGAGTCCGACGCGCAGAAGCCCGGTGACGAGTTCCTCGCGGGCTTCGGCAAGACGGCCCGGGACGGCCTGCACCTGAAGGCCGCCGCCGTCCGCGAGACCTGCGACGTCGTGATCAGCAACGTGTTGGTGATCGACGCGGTCCTCGGCATCCGCAAGGTCTCCATCGGCATCCGCGAGGGTCGTATCCACGCGATCGGCCGGGCCGGCAACCCCGACACCCTCGACGGGGTCGACGTGGTCGTCGGCACCGGTACCTCGATCGTCTCCGGCGAGGGCCTCATCGCCACCGCCGGGGCCGTGGACACCCACGTCCACCTGCTCTCGCCGCGCATCATGGAGGCCTCGCTCGCCGCGGGCGTCACCACGATCATCGGCCAGGAGTTCGGCCCGGTCTGGGGTGTCGGCGTCAACTCCCCGTGGGCGCTGAAGCACGCCTTCAACGCCTTCGACGCCTGGCCCGTCAACATCGGCTTCCTCGCCCGTGGCTCCTCCTCGGACGCCGCCCCGCTCGTCGAGGCCCTGGCCGAGGGCGGCGCGTCCGGCTTCAAGGTCCACGAGGACATGGGCGCCCACACCCGCGCCCTGGACACCGCCCTGCGCGTGGCCGAGGAGTACGACGTACAGGTCGCCCTGCACAGCGACGGCCTGAACGAGTGCCTCTCCGTCGAGGACACCCTGCGGGTGCTGGAGGGCCGCACCATCCACGCCTTCCACATCGAGGGCTGTGGCGGCGGGCACGTCCCGAACGTGCTGAAGATGGCGGGCGTGCCGAACGTCATCGGCTCCTCCACCAACCCCACCCTGCCCTTCGGCCGGGACGCGGTGGCGGAGCACTACGGCATGATCGTCTCCGTCCACGACCTCAAGCC
>NZ_JBHWJY010000074.1:8580-43169 GCF_042731135.1 Streptomyces sp. NPDC059874 | reverse complement strand
CGAACGACGCGCTGATCTCCACCAGGGCCTGCTCGAACTGGCCTGCAGCCTCATATGCCTCCGCCGCCTGCGAACCTCATTCTGAAACAATCAGTTAGACCTGTTCTCCATGGTCGGCCCCCTGTAGATCATCTCCGGCTGAGGCTGTAGCCCGAGCAGCCTGTTGACGGCCAGGTTGTTCGCCGGGGCTTCGTCCCCTTCTTGTGGTGTGCGGGTCGGGTGTAGGACTCGCCAGTGGCGAGGACGCGTCCAACGTCGTGGCGGGCGGCGGGACGCCGGTTCTTCGAGCCGAGCGGCCGACCGGGACCGGGGCGGGTGGGTTTCGGTGCACGAGCTGGCGTCCCCGTCTTCGCGCGCAGGTTCCTGAACCCCCGGCGGACACGGGCCGGCGTCAGCCTGTTCGGTTCCCCCGGTCGTTCCCACGGCCGGCGGAGATCCGCGGCGAGGGGGCGGGCGAGTCGAAGTTGGGCGTGTGCGGCCAGGACGAGCCAGGTCCATCTGTCGGCTGCGGCGGAGTCGCGGAGCATGGGCCGGGTCCAGCCCAGGGTCTGCTTGAGCAGGCGGAACGTGTGCTCCACGTCGAACCTTCGCAGGAACGCCTGCCAGGACCGGTCGACGTCCTCGGCGGCGGCGCCGGTGCCCGACCACCACAGCCAGACTGGCTTGTTGACCCCGCCGCTGGGCAGCTTCGCCACGGTCAACCGGATCACGGTGCCCTCGATGATCGGCAGGGGCCCCTCGTGATCCCCCCACGCAGCCCTGTGTGTCAGCCGGGGGTGGAGCCGGTCCCACGCCTGCGCGGTCGCCGTCCCGTACCGCTCTGTGTCGGTCACGGTCACTACCGCCGCCTCGCCCCAGGTCTCGGGGCGGCCGAAGACGAACTCACCACCGTCTTTGGGCGGGCGCCCGCCCTGCGGCGGGCAGATCCACGGCACCGGAACCGGTTTGCGCATCACCCGGTCTGAGCGGAGCCGGCCCAACACCTCGACCGGCATGTCCATCAGAAGGTGGGCGATCCGAGGCGCGTCGTCGCCGGCGTCGAGGACGACCAGGACCTCAGGATCACCCTGGCGCCACTGGCCCGCCGCGACGAGGCGTTCAACAACCTCGAGGACCTGCTCGGCGGTGACCGCCGCCAGGTCCGTGCCAGGCCCCAGCCGGATCGCGTCCAGCAGGGCAGTCCATGATGTGCGGCCGGATTCCAGTGCGGCGACGATCGAGTACGGCCATCCAGGCACCATCTGGTGCTTGCCCAGGCCCCGGCCGAAGGTGTGACAGAACGAGCGGTCCGAGGACGTGTCCGCGTCCGGCCGCAGCCACGGCGAGACGTCCACCGCGAGCACGAGGCGACCGTCGGCGGCCCGGGGCAGCGGCACCCCGACCAGGGCGCGGCGGAGCCGGGCGGCATCGATCCGGCCCTGGTTCAGGCCGGCGTAGAGAGCACCGTGCCCCCGCCTGTGCTCGGGCGCGAGGGCCAGGTCCACAAGGGTGCGGACCGGGCCATCGGTGCACAGCAACGCATCGCACAGCTCGAAGAGCGCATCGCCCCGGGCAAGCAGGGATCTGTACAGCTCGGTGCGGAACGCCGTCACCGCTGTGAACGCGCCTCGTTGAATCCCGTGCTCGACCTGATCCACGATCCAGCCTCCACGCGCCGCGCCGACCTCTTCTCGCAGGATCAGGCCCCAGCCCCGTGGACACGCCGTGAACTGGGGAAACCCCGAACAAGTCCGAGCCCCGTTCGATGACGGACCAAAAACGTCAAGGTTAGTGCCTGTTTCTGATCCCGGGCCGTAGCCCCTCGCTCCCCTGAGGAACAGGGCCCTCCAGGCCGCGTTCGCGGCCGTCGGCGCCACCCCTGGGTCAAGTTCATCGGGGTGAACTTGACCCAGGTCGAACTGGGCACCAGACGCCTCAGCAGTTCCGTTCGCCGAACCGTCACCGTGACCGTTCTCCGAACGGGTCGCTCTCGCCCTGACTTCCTCTTCGGTCGCTGACCTGCGCAGGCAGGGATCAGAAGCAGGCACTCAGCATGGACGCCAGCTCAGCTTTGCGTCCCTCTGCTCACCAGTCGATCTCTCCGTCCTCGTCTACGGAAGGATGGGCGACGGCGTGGAGCAAGTCGGTCCGATCGTGCTGTTCCATGGCCTCGGCCACCTCGTGGAGCCAGGATCCAAGGCTCGGCCACCCCAGGAAGTAGGCATGGTCGTCGTGCGCAGCGCGGCCAAGGTGGTTGTGCCAGAGGCCTGGGCCCGCGTCTATGAAGTGCTCATCGCCATCGCCGCCGGCGAAGGGGATCCACTGCGTTCCCCACCATGGATTCTCCTGCTCAGCCGGGTCGTTCTCGCCTTCCCAGATCTCCATACGCATCTGGCGCACTTCGGCGATTACATACGTGGAGTACAGCGGGCCGCACGGCAATATGCCGAGATAGGACGAATCCCCGTCGTGGCACAGCAGTGATGCGCGCAGGTCGGTGGGAAGCCGGATGCCCAACGTGACTTCGAGCTGGTCGATGGTGTGTGGCGAAGCCGGAGGAGCAAGCTCTGCGAGGCGAGCGGGCGCATGCCGGGCCAGCCATGCGTCGATGCGCTGCCAGGAGGTCGCAACGGGCGGGATCACCGGCGTGATGCCGTTCAGAGGCGGCTCAATCATGAGCTGAAGCATCTCAGCCGGGTTCAGCAGCAGGCTGCGCGGGGCTCGTTCTCATGTGCTTGGGCGGCCTGGTAGATAAAGAACAAGCCCAGTGCCTGTTCCATATCCCCGGTCGAGGCCGGCGGCTTGAGCCGAAGCATGAGAGTTGACACAAAGGTAGGCGTGTTGTCACTCGAAGGCATCTTCCGGCGACTGCGGGGGTTTGGGCCGGAGTCCGCCTGCACAGGCCAGCACTTCTGTCGCTGAGGAGTTCAGGAAGATCGTGAACACGGACGTCCTGTCCACGGAGTAGATGAGACCGGTACGCACAGGCTCTTCCCCGGCCTGCCGGAGGATGTCGACAGAGGCGGCAAGGCCCCCGACTGTGTGGCCACGCCGAGCAGCTGTGCGGATTCGAAATGCGAACACACCCGCGTGCCGACTGGGAGGGACCAGACCGTCCGAGATGTCGAAGGTGCCTCCGGCTACCAGGACGTCACGGGCAGGTCCGCATGCTGGGGTCTGTTCGCGAAGCATGGCGATGAGGTCCTCGCGAGGAATGCTGCGCACCGGCACCCGTACGACCCAGGCGTCGCCCATGTGTGACAACTTCAGCGCCTCTCTGGTGACAGCCCGACTGCTTCGACCTGCTTTTTTCGCAGGCTATCTGGTGCCGACGGCGACAACTACTGAGCCTCGGCACACGGCGCTACCCTCGGAGCAGGGCCCTCTGGCCCGCATTCGCCCCCGTCAACGGGGAGACCGGGACCGGTTGGTGGTGGGGCAACGCCGCACTCTTCACACCAGGCCCATCGATACCATAGCTTCCGTTCGGGGAGCGGTCACAGTGCCTGCTCCCCGAACGCGTCTCTACAGCCGACTTTCCGAAATCGGGCTTCTACCTGCGACAACGGGGTTTAGGAACAGGTTGTAAGCCGGACGGCACGTTGCTGCTGCAGACCCGGCGCGGGTCGCTGATCCAGGACCGGTTCCCCGACCTCGTCGCCGCAGCGGACAAGCTGCCCGACGGGCTGGTCCTGGACGGGGAGCTCGTCGTCTGGGACACGAAGGCGGGCCGGCTGTCGTTTGAGGGGTTGCAGCGCCGTACCGCTGCCGGAGGCCGCAGCGCGCGCGGGCTCGCCTCGTCGCTGCCCGCGTTCTTCGTCGCCTTCGACATCCTGCAGCAGGACGGACACGAGCTGACCGGCTATCCCTACCGCCAACGCCGCCTCCGGCTGGAAGCCCTGTTCGCCGCGGACCAGCTGGCGGCGCCCTGGGCGCTGTGCCCGATGACAACAGACCTGATCAAGGCGCAGCAGTGGCTGGAGTCCTGGACCGAAATCTCCGGGGTGGAGGGCATCGTCGTCAAGGCCGTGAACCAGCCCTACCGGCCAGGACACAGAGGCTGGTACAAACTGCGCCGCCGGAACACGACAGAGGCGATCATCGGAGCGATCACCGGCACCGTGATCCGACCTGAGCTCCTCTTGCTGGGCCGCCGCGACGTGGAGGGCCACCTCCGCCCGGTCGGCCGCACGGCCCCGCTGCGTGCCGAGATGGCGCGCCTGGTCGGGGGCAACGTGTCCGCGGCAGATACGGGACATCCGTGGGAGGGCTGGCGGTTCGCATCGGCGTGGGGCAGCCGGGACGTCCTTGATGTGACTCTCGTGCGCCCCGAGCTGGTTGCGGAGATCAGCGCCGACACCGCCGTCGATCGGGGCGGCGTCTTCCGGCACCCGGTCCGTTTCAAACGGCTGCGCCTGGACGTGATCGTGGAGGAGGTGCCGCTGTTCAGCGGGGGCCCGGGTTCGGCTCATGGTTGAAGGCCCGGCGTGGGCACCTGCACTGAGGGGGGGAGGGGCAGGTGCCCACGGGTGCGGCCGGGGGCCGCTCACCGAGCCGGCCGCGCCGCAGTCTCCAGCGTAAATCGACCAGGCGCGAGGAGTCACGGGCCAGTCGTCGAGGCACGTGCAGGCCGGAGGGAGTGCGCGTGGCCGGGCCGCCGACGAGCGCGGCCGCCACCACCGACTTCCCAATCGTGCTGTGGACCTGGCGAGTCCAGGCCTCTAAAAGACGCCGCGATCTGCCTGACCCGATTGCCAGCAAACTGCTCGACGAGGCCGGCAGCCTTGCCGGCCGACGCCGGCGGGCAGCCTCACGTCAGGCGCGGGGCAGCCATCCGGTGGCGGAGTCCGCGGTCTCCTGTGTGCGCTGGGCCCGTTCTTCGATGAGTCGGCGGAAGCCTGCCAAGGCATAACGTTCCCCGGTGGCCGAGCCGCGCCCGGGGATGCCCGCGACCTCGGCCATGCACTGCTGGGGCTGTGGCTGCCAGCCGGTGACCTGGACTCGCAGGCCCAGGTGCTCGGCGCGCCGGTGCACGTCCAAGAGGTGGAGCAGCCCGTCGGCGTCCATGGACGCGACACCGTGCAGGTCCACCAGGAGGTCTCGCTCAGTGACGGTGACTTTGTCCAGCGCCCGCTGGAGTTTTTCGCCCGCGCCCGCGTCGAGTTCCCCGCTGGCGCTGACCAGGACCGAGATGCCGCAGTGCTGGACGTCCACAGTGATCAATGGTTCTCCTTCGGTCATCGCAGGCTTTCAGGGCCTGTGGGCTTCCATCCTGGCGTCGTGGTCCCTGGCGCCGGGGCGAGGCACGCTGAAGTGCCCGCGCAGGCCATGGTTCCGGGGGTGGTTGTGGGGCGAATGCCGTTACCGGTCGAGGGCAGGGGGCAACCCATAGGTCCTGTGGCCTGCCCGTGTGAGAGGGCGGCCCCGCACCCCTCAGACGAAGGAGTACGGCGGATGACAACGGCTCGCGAGATCATGACGGCGGACGCGACGTGCATCGGCGCCCAGGAGACGGTCCTCGAGGCAGCCAAGAAGATGACCCAGCTGAAGGTTGGCGCGCTGCCGATCTGCGGCACGGACGAGAAACTCAAAGGCATGCTCACCGACCGGGACATCGTGGTGAAGGTCCTGGGCGCGGGCAAGGACCCCGGCCAGGTGAAGGCCGGCGACCTCGCCCAGGGTGAAGCCGTCACCATCGGCGCCGACGACGACGCCGCAGAGATCCTGCGGACCATGAGCGAGCACCAGGTCCGCCGGCTGCCGGTCATCGACGGGCACACGCTGGTCGGCATCGTCGCGCTGGCCGACGTCGCCCGCGCGCTGCCGGACGCGAAGGTTGGCGACCTGCTCCAGACGATCTCGCAGAGCTGACCAGACCACGTCCTGCACGCCTCTGGACGTGGGTGTCGGGGTGGTGCGGGGCCCCGCCAAACGTGGTGGGGCCCCGCACCACGTCGGCAACGCTTACGTGTGCGGCGTGCCGTAGTAGTGGCCGAACGGCTCCAGGTAGGACGAGTCGCCGGCCTGCTTGGCCTCGTCGAACTCGGGAGCGTCCTTGATCTGGTCCTTCGTCCGGTCGACGTAGACCTTCTCATCGACAGTGTCGATCATGTTGATGGTCCCGGCGGGCAGCAGGACGTGCTTGCCGAAGATCCACACCCCGGTGTCGACGACGACGTAGGAGGCGCCGACTTCCTCGGAGTGCTTGCTGATCTTGCCGATGCCGCCGTCCTTGGCCTCGACCTTGTAGCCGACGATGTCGGTTCCCGGCTGGTACCCGGCGTCAGGACGGTAGCCCCAGATGTCGAACTCACTCACAGCTGCCCCTTTCGCATGGCTGTCATGATTTGCGTAGTCCGCCACTGAACGTATGACCGCGGAGACCGCCCGGCGACTCGGGCCTCCTCCGGTGTACGGGTCGGCACGCTTTCGGGTCCGCGAAACCGGTGGTGGTGCAGGCCGGCCATAACAGGCGTCAGCGGCAGACCGCCGAGCAACTGGCCGGGAAGGCGCGGGGCTCAACTGGTCGCGGACCGCAGGGCAGGTGGAGTAGTTCGGCTGCGTGTGGCGGGTGGGGGTGGTGGGATCGGCGGGGTGAAGGATCCCTTTGGCTGTGACGCACCGGCTCTCCTGGCGTGTTCCGGGACCGCGGACCGGGCGGCTGCGCGCCGCGCCGTTGCCGCACGTGCCGTCGACGCGAGAGATCTGGCGTTGCTGCTGGACATACTCGGGCTGCTGCCCGACGCCGGCCCGGTCTTGTCGCGCTCGCCGGGGTGGAAGGCGGACCCGCGTGGGTAACCCCTCAGGCCACGGACGGAGAGAGGATTTCGTGAGCAGCCCGATCGGCCTTTCGGAAGGCTCCCGTGACGCGTTGCACCACCTGCGGGAGACGCGGGAGATCAATACCGTGATCCTTCGTTTCGCCGACACCCCCGGTGTGCTGGTCGTGGAGGTGGAAGGAAACCTGACCCATGACGAGCTGGTTTCGGCCCTGCCCGCGGACCAGGCGCGTCTGGTCGTCCACGAGCTGTCCTTCGCCACCCCGGAAGGCGCACGCAGGCACGAACAGTTGCTCATCCTCTGGAAGCCGGAGGACGCCGAAGCACAGGAAGAGGCCTACACCGACGGGTACACGGCCCTGAAGGAGTACCTCCCGGACGCGCACGTCCATCTCACGGCCAGACGGACACAGCAGCTGGAGTACCGAAGGCTCGTCGCCCTCGCCAGTTGAACGGCCACCGTCGCGCAGTGTCCCGCGCGGCGGCCGCCAGGCCCCTCACGACCTGGAGGGCCGCCCGGCGGCGAATGCAAGCGAGTCGAGTCGGATCCCTCCGCACCACGCTCGGATTCCAGGCCGCGGTCACCCGACGGCCGACGAAGCCGAGCGGTTCGACCAGGCGGACCCCCTCGTCTGGCCCGGCGGAGGTGCGTGGTGCTCGGGCTGGGCTCAGCATGACGGTGACCTGACAGTGTCGAGAGAGGAATGTGTCATGCCCAGAGGTTCCAGCGCGAAGCGTGAGCGTCAGTACGAGCACATCAAGGAGTCCGGTGAACAGCGCGGCATGTCGGAGGGGCGTGCGAAGGAGATGGCTTCCCGCACGGTGAACAAGGAACGGGCGCGTGCGGGGGAGAGCAAGACGGCCAGCCGCAGTTCCACGCAGGGCAAGTCCGCCTCCCAGCGGGGCGGTGAGAAGTCTGGCGGTGGCGGCGGCGCGTCGGAGCGCACCAAAGACGAGCTGTACCAGGAGGCGAAGAAGCGCAACATCGAAGGCCGCTCGACGATGACGAAGCAGCAGCTCAAGAACGCCCTCGGCCACTGACCGTCCACCTCCCCGAGCTCCTGGCCCTCGGACTCACCGCAGGCACGCCCTGGCATGAGGACCGTGGGAGGCCGCGGTCACGCCGACGGCCGATGCCGGGGGAGTGCCGGGCCCGTACGGGTGGCACCGGGCGGGTGAAGCAGGACCCGTACGCGGCCGTGTGCGGGTGCCTGCCCGCGATGGCGGCCGCAGGATGAGCGGAAACAGCCACCCCCGTCTGCAGGAGCTCTCCGCCATGCTCGAACGCAAGCTGCTCAAGGACCGTGCCCAGGTCACCTTCGTCCTGCCCGCCGACATCCCGCCCGGACCGGTCAGCGTCGTCGGTGACTTCAACGGCTGGAAGCCCGGCGCCCACACCCTTGAGCCCCGCAGCGACGGGATGCGCGCGGTCACGGTCGGCCTGTCGGCCAAGCGCGTGCACTCCTTCCGCTACCTGGCCGCGGGCGACTACTGGTTCAACGAGGGCCACGCCGACGGCCACGACGGCACCAACAGCCTCCTGCACACCTGATCCGACATCCCGGGAGCGGATCCACCCGCGCGGTCGGCCCCTGCCCAGTTTTCACCGGCCGGGGTACTGGCTCCAGCCGATCGGGTTCGGTGCCGGAGCGGGCGGGCAGCCGGACATCGCCGAAGCGAGGGTGCTCGGGTTCCGGGGACCTGCTGTTGCCTCAGACAGTGCCGCTGCGGTGGCGGGCACTGTGACCGGCGTCGGGTGACGGTGTGCGTAGCGGGGCCCGGCCGGGGTGGCTTTTCGACCGGCCGGGCCCCGCGTGCGTGGACCTCTCGTCGCCCTGCCACCGTGACACGGGCACGCCCGTACCGCCGGATGTTGTAGGCCAGCCGGCGTAGTCGCGCTGCGTGCTGTCCCCGCCCGGCCCTTGGTGCCGGAGCGCCGCCGCGTCCCAGCGGACGCGGCGCCCACCCCGGCGTCCGGCGGGTAGACGACCACACGCAGCTCGGGACTCATTCCCCCACCCTGCCGGTGCCCGGTCATTCCAGCACTCCGAGGGCGGTGTCGGGACGGCAGTGGATACAGGCAGGGATACCCTCGGCCAAGAGCCGCCGTATCTGCTCGGGACTGGCAGGGATGCAGCGTTTGCCGGTGTCCCAGCAGCCCCCGGCATGCAGGCGCACCGGGGGCCGGCCATTGCCGATCCCGCGCTCGATCAGCCACGCGGGCGGCTCCTTGGGCGGCAGCCTGGAAGCTGCGAGGGCCTCGCGCTCCTCGGCGGTGGCCAAGGCTTGCTCGGCGCGGCCGAGTTCGCCGCGCAGATAGGTGACCAGCGTCCGCAGCCGGGGCAGGTCGGGCGGCAGTACAGACACCGGTCAGCCCCCGTACTGGGCCTGCCGCAGGGCCTTACAAGCAGCGCAGAGGGGCGAGGCACCGACCCCGTACCGGCAGGTGGGGGCGTGGCTTCTCTGCACCAGCTCGAAGGTCGCTGAGTGTCTGGGCGAGAGGTTAGGCCGGGGTGCGGAGCCCTGCGGGGAGGCGGCCCGACGGGCCGTCCAGGAGCCGGTCGAGCGCCTGCTCCGCGGCCTGTAGGTCGCCGCCTCGCGCGATCCAGAGCGCGGCCTCGTTCATCGCCCCCGAGAGCAGCCGGGCCAGGGGCTTCACCGGCTGATCGGCGATGATCCCGGCTGCGGCGAGCGCCGCCAGGGCCCCCGTGAGCTGCCCTGCCGGAGGCCTCCTCGTCCAGGGCCCGCCACCCATCCCAGCCCAGCACGGTCGGCGCGTCGACCAGCAGGATCTGTCGCACCGCCGGGTCGGTCCCCGCGGCCAGGAAGGCGTGAATCCGATTTCTCCGGATTTGTCAAGTCCCGAGCACTCGGAACATGACCACGCTTTGCCGGTCAGGCCTACTTGTAGCGACAAGGCAGCACGGTAGGGCGAGGAATCTCCCCTCTCACCGAACCGCCGGAAATCCCGATAACGCGCACCCCCGGCCAAAATCGATCCGCCGACTGTCACCCAGAATTTCCGGGGATTGTCAGCAAGCCCCCGACACCTTAGAAAGAGAAAATCCGTGATCCGCATCGTTCATACTCACAGCGAGGCCCGGCTCAAGCGGCGGGGCTTCCGACTCGCGATCATTTGCGCCTTGGCTGCTTTGGTCTCCGGGGCTGTCGCCCTTCCGGCGTCCGCCGCGATGGCGGCCTCACCGGTCGTGAACCTCGTCGCCGATGGCGGTCACGGCGACATCGGGGGGCACGGCGACGGCGCCGGCTTCAACACTGACACCAGCAGCATCCAGGACATGAACGGCGGCGACGAAATCGGGTCTTCTGCAGCCGCCCCTGACTTCAGTGACAGCTTCAACACCGACGCCAGCGTCATCGACAGCTTCAACACCGACACCCCCTTCGATGGCGGCGGCAGCGTGGCGGCCGGCGACGAAAACGAGTCTTCTGCAGCCGCCCCTGACTTTAGCGACAGCCTCGACACCGGCATCAGCGACAGCTTCAACACCGTCGAGGGCATCGTCGAGGTCATCGCCGAGGACTAGGAATGCTCGAGGTGGGCATCAAGCACGGCTTCATAGCGACGCCGATGGCGGCGGGGAGGGGCCTCGCCGTGGGCCTCCAGTGGCAGGTCACGAGTGTCATCCGGCGCGTAGAGCCGCCCGCGAGTACAACACCGCCATGACAGAGCTCGGCCGGTCGGTGGGCCACCTCCGGCCTCACCCCTCACGGGGTACAGGCCTCGGCGATCGACAGGCTGTTCTCGTAGAGGTGGTGCCGGGCGATCCGGGCGCCCTCGACGGCAAGGTGCAGAGCGAACGGCCCCTCGAAGGACTTCCCCGTCGCGCGTACGGTCCCCGACAGGCGCCCCATCAGGACGGCGTCGGCGCCGTCGACGAGAAAGGTGTCGACGGTGGCGCGAGCCCTCGGGCACGGTGTGCTCCAGCAGCTCCGAGAACCGGGCGGCGCATTCGGCAGCGGTGGACCGCAGGCCGATCCGTAGGACAGCGGGGTTCTCAGCGAGCAGCCAGGCAACCTCGTCCGCGAAGAGCGCGACGAGCCGCCCGGTGTCCCCTGTCACCCGGGCGGCAGGGAAATTCTGCACGACGCCCCGGATGGCCTCGGCGACGGAGCTCGCGGTAGTGGCAGGGTACTTGACGGACATAACGCTCTCTTCGCGGCTGCGATCGGATCCCGGCGGGGGTTCCCATCGATGTGTCCCACGAGCCACAGAAGGTGCAGTCAACAGGCCACTTTGCACACGGTCCGGTCTGGCTCGGCGCCCAGGTCACGGGCTGCGGCCGGGGCGGCCCGGCGGGGATCGGGGCGGGGGAGGTCATGGTGCGCTCCTGGATGCGGCGGAACCCCCGACTCAATCATATGTTCGATTTCTGCGCCTAGGTGGCGGGCGCAGACCGCCTGTGGGCGGTTGTGACTGAGCGGGATAGTTGGCCTTACGTTCCTGGGACGGGATGGTTGGCCCGCAGGGTAGAGGGTGGAGCTGGTTGATCAGGGACTTTCCCCGTGATGCTGCTGCGAGGGCGTGATGGCGCGGCACAGGGACGCCTGATAGAAGAGCGACGCGGTGCCGGCTCGTCGTGGAGATCTGCCCGCGGTGCCGGTTCGGTACCTACCGCTCGGCCCGGACCGGCCGCCGTGCGAGTTTCGGACGCACGTACGATGCGCCGGTGATGATCTATCTGTCCATCGACACCACCTCCGAGGCGTACGTAAGCGGGAGGGCCCTGGGCTTCCTCCTCGGCGCCGCCGTGCTGATGCTCGTGCTCTGGTTCGCCACCGCGTCATGGCGGCGGGTCAGCGCCCTGCCTTCCGGCGCGGCCGCCGACGGGAACACCGTGGCGCCGCGAGTGCGCCGGCGTCGTACGGTTCTGATCATCCTGGGCCTGCTCGGGGCGGGTGCGGTGGTGAGTGCCGTACTCCGGTACGGGCCGGAGCCGCGCGCGGCGGAGACCGCCGCGGCCGCAAGCGGCCCGGTGGAAGCCGACGCGGCCCCGACCGCCCCGCGTGCGATCACGCCGCCCGCGGCCCTGGACGGCTACCGGCTGATGACAGAGGAGGAGACGGCCTCCTACCGTGAGGCGGAGGCCGCACGCCTTCCCCGTGGCCGTACCTGGTACTACGACCGGGACGATGACGGCCGCGCCGACGGCATCCTCCACATCGACACCACCCAGTGGTCGCAGAAGCTGGCCGCGGAGAAGCGCAGGGACTCGATCACGCAGGAGTTCCGGAACTTCTTCGCCGGAGCCATGAGCAGCGACTCCGCGGAGTACCCTGCCGGCCCGCTCGGCGGCCGTCTGGCCTGCGGGCACTACGAGAACAACCCCGCCATGTCCATCTGTGCCTGGAGCGACGCGAACACCCTCGGCACGTTCGCGCTGAATGGAGTCGGAGAGCTGTCCGAGGCAGCCAGGACCACGCTCGATTTCAGGAACGCATCCGACCAGCACACCTGAAGCCGCCAGGCATCCACTCCGCCGAACCGCCCTACCGAACTGAGCAGGGCGGCCGCCCTGCGAGCGCGCAGGCTTGCCGCCCCATGGACCAGTCCACCCCATGCAGCATTGTGGACACGAACTCGCGGCAGTCGCCGCGTGGATCTCGTCCTCCCGCTCGGCGGGCAGTCCGAGCGGTCGTGCAGGGGTCTCGCCCTCGCGCGGAACCAACGGGGTGAGGCTGCGACACCGCTGCCTGTCATGCACCTGCTGCAAAATTGAGCATCCCAGTTGGCCGTCGAGGCCAGGTACCGCGCTCAGTCACAGGCGGTGTGACTGTGCGCGATAGTTGGCGCTTGAGCGCGCTAGTTGGCGGCTGTGCGCGATATATGGCCCGCGCGTAAGCGGCACACGCTGAGCGGGGGGTTTCTGGGTTCGCGATCGTCTGCGGCGTGCAGCGCCCTCACTGCCAGGTGGTTTCACGTCGTCCGAATCGCGCATGATCGAACCTCTGTGGATTGACGGTGGGATGGTGTGGTGTGGGGGACTGGCGGACCGATCCGACGTTCGTGATGTGTCGGGCGCTGGCGGACGGGGCGGAGCTGGCCTCGTTCGCGGGAGGCCCGTTCGACATCCGGACTGTCGTGGCGACCATCCGGCCCGGGACCTTCGACGGAGCCGTCCTCGACGACCTTCCCTGGGGGAACTTCCCTCACGGGGAGAACGCCCGGGAGGCCGTTCGCCTGCTGCGCACCGGAGACGGGTCGGCACGTAACTCGATAGGTGTCCTGATCGGCATGTGCGCCGACGACAGCCGGGCCGCCGCCGCTCTCGCTGTTCCGTTCCTGATCCGGTTCGCCACCGACCCCCACCATCGAAACCGCGCCGACGCCCTCGGCGGTCTCGCCACCCCGGCCCGCGCCCGTTACTTCGGTGTCGCCTCCCGCGATGAACTCCTCCTTCACCGCTCCGGCCCCCAGCACGACGACTACGACGATTACGGCGTCGAGGTGACCGGCTACCCGGCGGGCTGGGCGGTGGCCGCCGCCCGAGCCGCGATCACTGCCGGAGCCCCCGTGCTCCTGCCTCTACTCGACGACTCCGACCCGGCCATGCGCATCGACGCCTCGTACGCTCTCGCCACCGCGGCCGACTCCGGGCATACGGTCCGAAGCGCCTTCGCCACCCGGTTCGCAAAGGAGCAGGACCCCCTGGTCCGGGCCGCCTTGGTTCTCGCCACCGCTGAGACCACACGTGCCCACCCGCACCAGCCGGCCACCGCGTGGATCCGCGAGCTGTGGCAAGACCGGGCACAGGCCCCCGAAGTCCGCGTTGCCGCCGCGATCGGCTGGCTCTGCCTCACCGACGAACCCGCTCTCGACGCCCTGCACACCACTGTCGACGCCTTGGCCACCGAAGAACGCGCCCGCGCCATGGACGTCCTGCCCTGGATGGCCGCCGCCGGTTGCGGTGAGCCGGGGCTCCTGCGCTGCGTCCGCCGCATGCTCCACCCCGACGAGCCCGAACCGTCCGACGACCCCTGGGCCTGACTGCCCGCAGCGACGAGCGGCCGGCCCTCGACCACATCGCCCGCGCACCTGCCCGCGTTCTGTGCATCACAGTTGTCCGTCGGAGCCAACTAACGCGCACGGTCACAGTTGTGACTGAGCGCCGTAGTTGGCATGTCCGGTCAACTATGGCGCCCGCCCTCTGTGTAGCTAGGGTTCCGCCCATGAATGATCATCTGATGGACTCGGTCCCCTGTGGAGGCGTGGCAAGACGGCGGACGCCGCCACGTCCCGTCGACGTGGTCAGGTTGGTTCCAGGGCTCGCCGCGTGGGCGCGGGACACGGTGCGTATGCACCCCAGGAGGGGTGCGCCATCGACCACCGAGAGCTCCGTGGGCGGGCCGTTGTTGTGGCCGACAGACGAGGCCTGGCCGGTCTGCACTCAAATACATCACAACTTCAGCGACGGCCTGCCGAGCAGCTCCCAGGTGCCAATGGTGCCGGTCGTCCAGGCCTTTCGCTCGGACCTGCCCCCCGGTGTGGTGCCTTTCCCGGACGGGACGGACGTCTTGCAGGTGCTCTGGTGCCCGTTCACCCATGAGTTTCCCCGGTCGCCGTGGCCCCTGGTGTTCTGGCGTGACTCCGCTACGGTACGGACCGCGCTCCCGGCGCCGCCAACGGATCCGGCTGCGGCCCGTCGGCATGTTCCGGCGCCGTGCGTGGTCCACCCGGAGCGGGTGACGGAATACCCCAGCTGGGATCTGCCCGAGGACCTGGCCGGCGAGTGGCGGGACGACTCCGGCGGCTGAGGGAAGCGATCCCGCCCCATGCGGCGCTCCCGCTGTTGTCCTTCTCCGACTTCGCTGAAGCACCGGGCATCAAGCTCGGCGGCTATCCGTCCTGGTTCACAGGGGAGGGTTGGGTGGACTGCGAAGGGTGTGGCCGCCGCATGGACCACCTGCTCACGGTGGCGAGCTGGGAGTGTGACGGAGCCTCGTGGCGCATCTGGCTGCCTCTGGAGGACCGGGACGAGGACGGCGGCCGAGCAGTCCCCGTAGACCCCACGGGCCTTGATCTAGGCGGTGTGGGCTCGGTGTACATCTTCGAGTGTCGCGTCTGCCCGGATCGCCCCTTCGCTCACTGGTGGGACTGCAGCTGACCACCGGGATCCTTCCGTCACCGACCCCCGCCTCGCCGCCGCGCATGTTCCGCGGGCTACGGAAGACTAAGGGCACAAGCCTGACACACCTCTGACCTGTGCGTATGTAACGCTCCGCCCGGATGAGCCCGACCCGTACAGCGACGACCCTGGGCCCCACAGCCCTGAGCGAGCGGCCGGCGTCGACCCTTGAGCACATCGCCCGCATGCTTGCTCGGATTCTGTGCATCGCAGTTGTCCGTGGGGGCCAACTATCGCGCTCGGTCACATATGTCTGGTGTCCCGTCTCACTGATTCCTAATGCCGTTCGTCAAGCCGCGGCGCACGCTTGAGGCAGCGGGCAGGAGGTGTCGGAGGTGCGCGGTACAGTCCGTTCATCCGACTGGGGAGGGCTCATGGGGACCGAGTGGAGCTTGACGATCGACTGCGCGTACCCGGGGAAGCTGGCCGCGTTCTGGGCGCTGGCGTTGGGCTACGAGGAGAAGCCCGCGCCCGCAGGGTTCGGGAGCTGGGAGGAGTGGTTCTCACATCATGAGGTTCCGGAGGACGAGTGGGATGACGGGGCGTACCTCTCAGATCCGGACGGAGTGGGCCCCACCTTGTCCTTCCTGAAGGTGCCGGAGCCGAAGGTGGCGAAGAACCGGCTGCATATCGACGTGCGAGTTGGTGGCGGCCGTGAAACCCCGTGGGAGGTGCGCTGGCCGCGCGTGGTCGAGGCGGTGGAGCGGTTGACCGCTGCGGGCGCGACCGTGGTCCGCGAGGACGAGTTGCAGGGAAGGCCGGATCACGTGGTGATGGCAGACCCGGAAGGTAACGAGTTTTGCCTGGTCTGACGGGATCGGTCAGACCACCTGGCCGCGCGCAGCGTGTCGCGTCCCTTCCTATGCGGCAGCCCTTGCCGGCGGAGCTGGCTCGTAGCGCCGTCCGTCTCGCAGGAGGGCCCAGAGGACGTTGACTCGACGGCGAGCGAGAGCCAGGACGGCCTGGGTATGGCGCTTGCCTTCGGCACGTTTGCGATCGTAGAAGCGCCGGGATTCCTCGCAGTGGCGGATGCTGAACAACGCCGAGGTGTAGAAAACGCGTTGGAGGCGGCGGTTGTATCGCTGCGGGCGGCGCAGGTTCCCGCTCAGCTTCCCGGAATCGCGGGGCACCGGGGCGACGCCGCCGAAGCCAGCGAGGCGGTCGGCGGTGCCGAAGAGAGTCATGTCACCGCCAGTGGCTGCGAGGAACTCGGCGCCGAGGATGATGCCCAGGCCGGGCATGCTGGTGATCACCTCGAAGGTGCGGTGGTCACGAAACCGGGCCTCGATGGCCTTGTCGAGCTCGGCGACCTGCTGGTTGAGGCTCATCACCTCCTTCGCCAGGGTGTGCACCAACGTGGCGGCCAGCTTCTCGCCGGGCAGGCTCGTGTGTTGCCGTTCGGCGGCCTGGACAGCGGTTTCGGCGAGCCGGTCGGGGCGGACGACGTGGCGGTTGCGCAGCCAGGTCTCCAGCCGCTTGACGCCGATCCGGCGGACGGCCGCAGGGGTCTGATAGCCGGTGATCAAGGTGAGCGGGCCGGTGTTGGTGAGGTCCAGGGCCCGCTCCAGGCCGGGGAAGATGCCGGTGAGTTGGGCACGGAGGCGGTTGACGGTGCGGGTGCGGTCGGCGACCAGGTCCATGCGGCGGCCGGTGAGGAGCTTGAGGTCGGTGACGGTCTCGTCGCCGGTGCGTAGGGGGTGCAGGTCCCGGCGGACGCGGACCTGGTCCGCGATGACGGCGGCGTCCTTGGCGTCGGTCTTGCCCTCGCCGCGGTAGCTCTCGGAGGCGCGGTGAATGGCCCGGCCGGAGATGTAGTGGAGCGGCTGGTCGTGGTTGAGGAGGACCGTGATGGCCAGGGCGGCTCCGCCGTCGGCCAGGTCGATGCCCCAGGTCACTTCGTCCCCCAGGGCCTGGACGTCGGCGAGGAGTTCGAGGAGTTCGGGTTCGTCGTTGGCGACGCGTCGAGACAGCAGCCGGCGGCCGCTCTCGTCGATCGCGACGCAGTGATGGTGGGCTTTGCCTGCGTCGATGCCGGCCCAGATCGCGGCCATGTGGTGCCTCCGTGCGGTGTGGTGCTGGTGCCTCCCACGGACGACCTCGCTGTCGATTCCCTACTTGGCGATCATTCGCAATTCCTAATTGGCAGCCGAGTCGTCGTGGGGCGCCGGGCGGCCAATCGATGGAAGCCACAAGCGGCAGAAGATTGAAAGCCACACCCGGCACCCCTGGGTGGGTGAACCATAGGAAGGGCTCACCGCCTCCCGCAGGACAACGTAGGGAACCTTGACTGATCTCACTGAACTTTGACCGGGCGCGCGGCCCGGCACCGTGGGGCCGGGACGTCGGGGTGGGTGCGGTTTCAAGCGGCTGCAGTGGGCCCGACATGCCCACAGGGTCCGGGACGCGTTCGGGGCTGGACCGCGCTCGCCGGGCCGGCGGGCGGTACGGCATGGGCGTGCTGGGGGTTGTCCACGCTCTGCCCTGTGCCCGGGGTGGTGTTGGCTGGCGGATGGGTTGGCATGTTCGGTGCTTGTCACCGGTAGCACGGTGGCGCAGTCTTGCCGCTCTGGGTATCGGATGAGCGGGGCGTCTGCGGCGGGGGCTCCGGATGGGGAGGGATGTATGAACAGGCGTGATCTGGTGGGTTTAGTGGGCCGTCGTGCAGCGCTGCGGTACCTGCTGGCTGGGATCGCTGCTTCCGCCGTGTCAGGGTGCGGGAGCCCGGTGGAGAAGGCGATCACCGCGTTCGCCAAGGGGTCCTGGAGGTTCACGACCAACACGGAGATCGAAGGGGTGCTGACCATCACCGGCGACGGGAGGTGGTCGGAGACCCGGTTGGGCCTATCGGGCCGGTGGGAGTACGACCCCTCTCGCCTCACGATCATCATGGACGGCGTCGACAGTGAGAAGGCGCTGAAGAACCCGTACCTCATCCCGTCGGTTCCCGAGCCCGCCAAGGAGGCCCTTTCCCGGGAGTACTCCATGAACGGCGGCTGGTCGTCCAGCCTCGGCAAGAAGGTGAAGGCACGCAGGGACAAGGATGCCGTGGTCCTGGAGTTCGAGGACTTCGAGGACGGGAGCAAGGGCTCCCCCGAACACGTCGAGTCCCTGATCTTCACCCTGACCCGCCTGAAAGGTGCGCCCTGACCCTGGCATGAGCGGCGAGGCCACCGTCAGTGAGACCGGCGACGCCCCCGAAGTACCGGCACCCGGCCGCTGGCCGCCGTCATGCGGCCTGAGCGCAAGACCGGTGGCCGGTTGGGGTCACGCCGCTGTGCGGTAGACCGGCAGCCGGTCTACCGCAGCGCTCACACCCAGCGCTCCTCCCGGGACGACTCCGTGCCGCAGTGCCGCCAGCGGCGAGGTCGGCCAGTGTCCCGTTTCGCTGAACCTTGACCGGTGTCTCAACGAACCTTGGCTGCCCAGGAGGCCGACGGTGCGCCGACCAGTAGCGCGACCGGTCAAAGTTCAGTGAGATCGGTCAAGGTTCAGTGAGACGGGACATCTGGTGGCACAGGGCGGTGATGGCGGGGCTGGTCACGCCCTGGGCCGCGCGGCACAGCTCGGCCATATCCGCGGCTCCCGCCCCGGGCCCGGGTGCAGGCCGCGCCGGGCGCCGCGGTGCGGGTGCGTGGGTGCTCGGCCGGGCCTTTGCCAGGCCTTGCGGATAATTGCGAAACCGCAGGTCAGACGCTTTCCTCAGCTCCTCTCAGGAACGCCCCTCGCGGGATTCGGGAACGCCCACGACATCGTCGCAGGTCAGGGTGGCCACCCAAGATGACTCATCCATACACCGTCGCCGCGCCTTAGTGCAGACGCCAGAAGGCCCCAGCTGAGCAGAATCCGCCCTCCCGTCGAGTGGCTGGCAGCCAGCGCTGAACATCTGAAGGGCCTCCTCCGGTCGCACGCCGAGGCTGACGGTGACCGCTTGCACAACATCGCCCTCCAGGTCGCGGCCAGATCTGTACGGCAGGGCGTCCTCGCCGTCTTCCGCTCCGCCGGGGCTGGCGGAAGAGCAGCAACCGTACCGGCCGGGTTGGCCGTCCTGTGGGTACGCACTCCTGGCCTCACTGGCGACGCCTGAAGTGCGGGCCGACCTGCACACCCCAATCTCCAAGCGGCTCAACAAACCGATCCTGGGCGCGCCGTTGGTGCGCAGCAAAACCAGCGTGCGCACCCAGACACAGACGGGATTGCGGTCGTAATACGTGAAGGGCGGGGGAAGCCCGAAGGCTCCCCCCGCCCTTCGCCCTAACCTCGCAGGCTGCTACTCGAAGTGAAGCCGTTCCGCCTTCTGCTGGCCACCGGCGTCGAGCACCACATCGAGATCACCTGTAGGTGCGGGCAACAGAACGTAGTAGACATCCCGCCCCGTCGACCCAGGTGCGAGCGTCCTGACGAATTTCCACTCCACCGCTGTCCCCTTGGACTGGACGGACGTGACCTGGTGGGCATGCTGCACAAGGAGGACAACCATCCATCGCTCGTCAGCCGCTCCAGGCCCGAACACCACCGAGACCGAGCCGCCGGATTGCGGTACAGCTCCCGCAGCGTCGCCGCATCTGCGCCCCTCGTAGCCACCGGAGATGGCTGCCTGTGCCAGGCAAACACGCCCCTTGGGGGTTTCCCAGAAGAAGGTCAGGGACGCCTGGCTGCCTGCAACTTCGGAGACCCCCGCATCGGTAGGCGCCTCACCGACAGTTGCGGCCTTGGTGAGAATGCTCACCTTCACCCGGATCTTCGGGTCCGCCGTCTGGCCGACCGGAGCAGGTCTGTCAGCCGAGCCGGGGACACTCCGGGACGGTGCCGCAGGTGTCGAACCTACTGAACCCTTGCTGTTGCAGCCCAGAATCAGCCCCGACACAAGAGGAACCGATGCTAGGCGGACGAGGCACCGCGTCAGGGGGCTCCTCACCACGAGCGCGATCCTGTTCGACGCGATCTGCGAGTAGAACTGGGGCTTCCAAGCAGTCACGTCGAATGTCCTCGATGACATTGTTATCAGGGTTTGGAGAGACGATCCCGATCTGCGCGCCGGCCCGAAGGACGGGGGCGCCGGCCCGAAGGACGGGGGCGCCGCACGAGCGCCCCCGCCGTCCGTGCCCGCGACTGAGCCGCTAGGAGCCGCCACCCATGGTGACCGGCAGGCGATCCGGCATCGTCTGCCCGTCGGAGTGCTGCAGCGTCACGTCGATCCAGCCTGTATGACCATCTGGGAGCGCCGCATAGTAGATGTCCCTCCCAGTCCCTTGAGAGCTCAGCCTCCTGACGAAAGCCCAGGGGACCTCCTTCCCTTCGTACTTGATGGACGTCACCTTGGCTCCGGGATCGGCGACGAACACGATGTACGACTCCGAAAATCCCATACCGGGGCCGAAGAAAGTGTCCAACCGTGAGCCCGGCTCCTCGGGCGTCGCCTGGGCGGCAGCTACGCACGCGATTTCATGTACACCACCTGAGACGACGCCCTGGGCGAAGCAGACCTTCCCTTCACCGGTCTCCCAGATATAGGAGGCGGAGCTCCCGAGCTGCCTAGCCAGGCTCAGCCCGCCACTCGTGGGCGCGGAACCGGACGCGTTGGCCTGGCTCACGAGAGCCGACTCCAGCCGGGCCAGTTCGGGTATTCCACCCGAGGGGGTGGCAGTGGGCGCCAAGGCGATCCGCCCTGGGGGCGCAGCCACACCCTGCTCATGTGTGCCGCAGCCAGCCAGCAGCGGGGCCGACGCTGCAATCAGGAACAAGCTCGCCCTGACCCAAGTCGCCATCATCTACATGTCCCCATTTGGCCGCATATTGTCACATCCAACTTGATCTGATTCTGGGGCTGGTTAGTGAACTTGTGACCCTGCCATGTGTGGACATCGAACGTTCCCCAGCTCTTCGTGGTGGTCCGGCCTCCCGCGTGGGTGTAAACCGTCTGATACTGCCTGAGGGTGCCGGACGGTACATACCCGAACAGCTCCCCCTTCTTCAGGTTCATCTTGCTGGACTCGGCCGCTGTCGCCGTATTCGTTTTAGCGTCGGAATTGGTCCAGGTGTAGTCACCGTTGAGACCAAGCGTGGTCTCTAGTATTCCCTCCGCCACAAAGGGAACACCCGCCTCAATTCCTGCCTTCACCGAAGCCGACCAGCCGAATTTGTCTGCGAACTGCTCCATGGCCATGTACATGGCGGCGTAGGTATACGTGAAGGTCACTTCCTGGTCTTCGGACACCGTGCGGACGTTGGCTCCGGTAGAGAAGTCCGTCCATGCGTCCTGGGAGGTCATTACCGTGGCCGAGTACAGGACATCCTTCCCGCCATCGGGCACGGTGACGCCGCTCGGCAGCTTTGGCAGCAGCGGCCGGCAGCCATCGCAATAGTGCGGTGCAGTAGAGGAGCCACCACTGCGCTTCGGGCTCGGATTCCGCTTGCAGTCAGGGTCGTGCCTGCATGCGGTTTTGCCCCGGGTCCAGCCTCGGGAAGGCGTTCCCCTCTGAGCCTGGACGATGGATCCGTAGTTGTTGCCATAGCCGGTCGGCTTCGTGCCGGCGTTGGTGCAGGTGTACATACCACTTGCGCACTCTTCGATGGCCTTGCCGGTCGGGTCCGAGTTAGTGAGGGGGCTGTTGTTGCCGTACTGGTAGCCGTTGTGCTGGCGAGGATCGTCCACCATCATCAGCGGGTCTACCGATAGGAAACGACCCAGGTTCGGATCGTATTCTCGTGCACCGAGATGAGTAAGGCCGGTGGCCTCGTCCTCAGTGCCTCCGACGAAGCCTCGTTCCCCCGGCCAGCTGCCCGGTGGCGTGATCCGTTCCTCACCGAAGGGTTTGGTGGCGCGGCGCTGGACCTGGAGGGTGAGGGCGTCGATGGCGGTGGTGCCGGTGTTGTGGTGGTCGGCCGCGATGTAGGAGAGCTTGCCGTCGGAGGTGCGGACGATCGTCGGACCGCCAGGGGCCGCGTAGTAGCGGGTGCCGGTCACCGTGTTGGTTGCGGTGTTGAGGGTGAGTTCGGTGGCGCCGAGGTAGAGGGTGGTCTTGCCCGGGTCCTTGCGGAGCAGGCGGTTGCCGGCCGCGTCGTAGACGTACGTGGAGGTCCCGGCGGCGGAGGTTACCGAGGCGAGTTTGCCCTCGGGGTTCCACGTGAGGGTTTGGGTGGCGCCCGCGGCGTCGGGGCGGGTTCGGGTGTTGCCGGTCTCGTCGTAGGTGATGGCGCTGGTGACGGACGGGCTGGTGCCTGTCTTCCTGGTGGTGGAGGTTGGGGCGTGCGGGCGTGTGGCGCCCGGGGCCGGGAAGGTGTTCGTGGTCGTGGTGGTCTTGGCCGCGTCGCCTGTGGGGTCGTGGTCGGTGGAGGAGGTGCGGTTGCCTGTCACGTCATAGGTGAAGGACTGGCTGTAGGGGGTCGGTCCGCCGATCTTGCCGGTCTGGGGTTCGGTGTTGGTGCAGTTGCCGATGCCGGGGACCGACGGGCCGGGCTTGGTCGTGATGGTGCCCGTGTCTGTCCAGGCCTGGGTCAGGCGGCGCAGGTAGTCGTAGGTGAAGCACTGGCCGTCGCGTGCCGCGCCTTGCGTGGTCGTGACGGAGGTGACGTCCCCGGCGGGCGTGTAGGTGTAGTCGGTGATGTCGACCGGTGTGGTCGAGTCCTGCTTGTCCAGCTGTGTGCGCAGGAGGCGGCCTGTGGCGCGGTCGTGGATGTTCGTGAAGCTCACCTGCTTCGGAACGTCGCCCAGGGTTGTGCGCTGTACCGTGCCGAACTCGTCGTAGTCGGTGAAGTTGACGTAGTCGACCGTGCTGCTGCCCAACGAGACGGGCAGGCCGTTGACATTCCGGCCCATGTAGAGCGTTTCCTTGGGCAGTCCACCGGCCGCTGGCACGTCCGTGGTGTCCGGCAGACCTGTGATGGGGTCGTAGGTGACGGACGAGGAGTATGTGGTGCTGAGGGCGCCTTCTCCTTCGGGGACTGTGAGTTTGGTCCCGGTCGACCTGTAGCCGACGTCGTAGCCAGTCGTTTCCTGTCGCCACGCCTTGCCGCCCACCCAGCTGGTGGAGGCGGTGGCCTGGCCGAGGAGCAGGGTGTCGTACTCGTAAGTGGCCACCTTGGGGCCGTCAGCCGTGTCGAGGTTGCGGGAGGTGGGGCGGCCGAGGATGTCGTAGGTGGTGACGGTGGTGATGCCGCGGGCGTCCGTGGTCGTGACCGGACGGTCGGCGGCGTCGAACGTGGTCGCCGCCGTTCCCTTGTCGGGGTCCACGGCTCGGATCTGGCGGCCGTGGAGGTCGTAGTCGTATGCCCAGCTATTGGAGGCGGGGTCGGTGAGCCGGGTCAGCTTCCCGGTGGTGCCGTATGTGTAGCTGGTGGCGTCGTAGGCGCCTTCGGGCTTGGTGCCCTTGTACTGGCGCCGCTCGACCGTGCGGCCACGTGCGTCAGTGATCACGCTGGTGGGTGTCTCGCCGGTCGGCGGGGTGGTGTCGGTACGGTCGACGCCGGGGTAGGCGGTGGTGGTGCGCCACTGCTCGATCGCCTTGGAAGAGAACACTGTCGCGACCGCGCGGCTGAGACCGTCGTAGAGGGTGACTGTCTGCCTGGGGACCGTGTTCTCGTCGGCGATGAACCGGGTTTTCACTGGGGCGGAGGTGATGTCGGAGTAGGTCGCGTTGGTTTTGAAGGCGCGGCCGAGGCTGTCGTAGAAGGTGTCTGTGATCAGGCGAGTCTTCGCCGCATGGTTCTGCGGGACCGATTGCGCCTGGACCTGGCGCCCGAGTGCGTCGAGGATGCTGATGGAGGTGGCGTACGTCCCGTTGGACCGGAGTGTCTGGGTGGTGACCGAGCTGGTGCCGGCGTTGGTCAGGTCGTACGTGTACACCGTGTTCGCGCTCTCGCCACGCGCCCGGCCGGGCAGCCAGACCGATGTGATCCGACCGAGCGCGTCGTAGGCCACCTCGGTCGTACGGTCGTTCTGGTCCACCGTCTTGATCTGGCTACCGCGCAGGGCGTCGACGGTGGAGGTGGTCGTCCAGTTCTTGGCGTTGGTGACCTTGATCGTGGTGGCGCGGGCCGGCCCGGCCGGCTCGTACGCCGTCGTGGTCTTCGCGCCCGCCGCATCGGTGGAGCTGGTGACGCGGCCGTAAGGGTCATAGGCCAATACTGAGTTGAGCGAGTACTTCGGCTGGCCGGCTTCGAAGCGGTCCAGTTCCTCCGTGCTGGTGACCTGGCCAGGACCGGTCAGGGTGCCGTGGGGCTGGCCGTCGTAGTAGGTGCGGTTTCGGCCGAGGGTGTTCGCTTCGGTCGCGGCGTTTGTGGCGGCGCAGTCGCTGCCCTGGAACTCGACGGTTTCGGAGACCCGGTCGAGCATCCAGGAGGCGGTGTTGCGGGCGTAGGTGGGGACGGTGCAGGTGTCGGGGAGGCCGTCCGCGCGGTTCAGGGTCCACGTGGGCATGCCGTAGGTCTCGTCGTACTTGGTGGTCTTCGAGGTGGACTGCCAGGTCTTGTCGGCGCGGAGAGCCTTGGTCTGGGTGGCGCCGTTGCTCTGCATCTGCGCGGTGAGGGCTGGGAGCTTCGTGCCGCGATTATGGGTGGCGGTGACCTTGGAGAGCCACGGCTCGGTCTTGGATACGGAGATGAGTTCGCCGCCGTCGGAGGCGAAGGTCTGGGTCTCGCGGACCGAGCCCGCGAGCGGGTTGGAGTCCTTGAGGGTGTTCCCGGTGATGCCGGTGAAGGTGGCGGTGCGTTTGCTGGTGTCGGCCTTGATGTCGCCGTCCATGCCGCGCAGGTAGAAGGTCGCGGACTTGGAGACCACGTCGGGGGCGGTGCCGGAGCGGGTGATGATCTGTTCGTAGCCGCGGAACTGGTTCCAGCTGCGGTACTTGTCTTCGGTCAGTTCCTCGTCGTCGCGGTGCCAGGCGGCGGCGCCGACGTACTCGTAGCGGACCTCCTGGGGACGTGATCCGCCGAAGGGGTCACTCAGGGTGACGCGGTTGACGACGTACTTGTGGAACCAGTCCAGAGTCGGGTCGTTCGGGGACTTGTAGTCCGGGTTCCAGTACACGGGGTAGCAGCGCTTGCTGTTCGAATCCTGGGCCGATGGCAGACCTGCTCCCGGTGCGCAGTCCGGGTCCGCGTAGCCGATGTCAGTGACCTGGCCGGTCTCGGAGACGATCGCGCGGATGCGGTACCGATTCATCGCGGGCCGGTTGTCGACGCTGGAATCGACGCGGTTGTTCAGCAGCTTGCCGTAGAAGATGACCGGCTTGGTGGGGAGCGTGGTCGCCCCGTCGTACCCGGTACGGGTCAGCGAGGCCAGCCACAGGGACGGGGCGGTACCGTCCCACGGCTTGTTCAATTCGTGCGTGAGCGCGTAGGAGTCGACGTTGTCGTAGCCGCCGGCGATGTTCAGGACCTGCGTGGTGATGCTGGTCAGGCGCTTCCTGGTCCAGAAGGTGGCGGAGTAGTTCTCACAGGTACCGGTGGAGGCGCAGTTCTGGTCGAAGGGGACGTCGGGCCACTTGGTGGCGGCGTTCTCCTTGGTCAACTTGTTGGGAGAACAGTCGAAGGTGGCGTCGGGGAGGCAGCGCTCGTCGGCCTTGAACAGCACCTGGGCGGTCGGCTTGACGGCGTCCGCGTCGGCCAGCTTCGAGCCGTAGGTGATCTTGAAAAGGTTGCCGCCCCGGATGTACGGGGTGAGGGTTCCTTCGGGGGTGGCGGCCGAGACGCCTCGCTTGTAGTAGTTGGTCTCGGTGTCGTACCAGTGGGTGATCACGCCGCCGAGCGGGTCGACGATGAAGTCGAGGTTCCAGCGCCAGGCCTGCTGGCACGAGGGGGCCTCGAAGGTGGCCTTGTGGCAGGCTTCGCCGGCGTTGTTGCCGTAGACGGGAGTGGTCCAGGCCGATTTGGTGGCCGGAGCGGTGGAGCTGCCGGGCTTGCGGCCGACGCCGAAGTAGTACTGGGTGCCGTCGGTCGTGGTGATCTTCCAGTACTCACCGTCGTTGTCGCCGTTGGTGGCGTTGGTCAGTCGTTCGACCTTCGAGGCGTCGTCGCCCTCCAGTCGCCAGGCACCTGACGTATCGTCGCGGACCAGGGTGGACGACTTCCCGTTCAGCGACACCGTGGCGTTTTCGCCGGCCAGGCACTGCTCGCTCGAGTCGGCCTGGCCGTCCTTGGCGCAGGGCTTGAAGCGTCGCTCGACGAAGCCGGGCGAGTAGTCCCAGCCCTCACCGATCCAGGAGGCCTGATTGTTGGTGGCGGCGGTGCGGCCGTCGATCGACTGCGAGCTGTAGGAGAGGGAGACACTGGGCTTGCTGCCGCCGAGTCCGTCGGGCACGTTGATCGGGTACGACCAGGCGAACCCGCCCGTGCTACCGCCGTGGCTCCATGTGCCGGAGGGGGCCAGGCTGGTGGCCCTGTAGTCGCCCGTGCTTCCGGCAGGGGCCGCAGAGGCAGCGAGGACGGTGGCCCCGTCCGAAACGGCGCTCACGCGCGCGCCCTCTGCGGTGGAACCGCCCTTGAGTGTCACCTCCGCGCTGAGTAGCCCGGCCCGGTCACCGTCCCTGACGGTGGTGACGGGTGTCTGCGTACGGCACTCCGCACGCTCGGGGGTGGTCAGCGCGCACTCCGGCAGCGTGACCAGGCGGGCGCGGGAGAGCCAGTCGCCGCCGAAGGCGCCCTGGATGTGCGAGACGTCGACCGAAACCTTGACCTGGCCGCCCGCAGCCGCTCCCCCGGCCGGGCGGACCGCCAGCAGCAGGCCCTGGACCCCGGCCTTCTCGGCGGCAGCCTTGTCCGTAATGTGCACGGCGGCCTTGCCTGAGCGGGGAGCGTTCTTGGTCGACGCGGGCCTCACCCAGACGGGAGCAGTGCCCGCGCGGCTTGGGTCGGCGGCTGGAGCCGCCGGAACGCCCGACGGCGCGGGTGCGATGAGCAACGAACCGCCTGGAGCCGCGGGCGCCACGGTACCCAGATCTACCTCGGACTGGGCGGCGGGCGGCCAGTACACATCCTTCGGGTGCCAGTCAGCGGCACTGTCACCCACCGGAGCCGGCGCCTCCGGCTTCGGAGCGTTCTTGCCTCGTACCGCGTCAGCCTTTGGCAGGGCGCCGGGCGACCACCGGCGCGGATCCTTGGGTTTCCACTCCACGGCCTGGGCAGTGCCCGATCCGATGAGCAGCGATAATGCCACTAACACTGGAACTGCGATGCGCTGTTTGATCTTCGAGTTTCTTCGCATCGCTCGAAGTCCAGCCGTTGGTGCCGACACGGCATTCCCCCCACGGTCGCCGAGTGGATCAATTGGCCTGAGAGCCTAGCCTGTTGGCTGTCCGCAATACATGAACCAATCCGGACAAGACATCTCGGCTCGACCTGCAAGGTTCCGAAGATTGCCTGAAAACCGACACTTCGCTTACGCGATGGCCGGATCGCGTCGATCGATTTATCACGATCCTGCGAAATAGTTCCCAGGAATACCGAGTTCCGAATTCACAATCACGGGCCGCCCGCCCGGATGGACTGTTAGCGTTCACGCCCAGTTGTCGGAAACGATCACACTGGGGAGTTCCCGTGGGGGGAATGTTACGAAGAATGCGACCGGCCCGTCGGCCGGTCGCGCTGGCGGGGCTGGTCGCTCTGGCCCTGTCCGTCACGGCCGTCGGCGCGGCGCCGAGCGCCGCGGCAGTCGACGACAAGCCGACGGCACCGGCCGCTCAGACACCGCCGGAGCGGCCGACGACCGAGCGGGAGCGGGCGGAGGACGCCGCGCTCGCGGAGGCCAAGCGCACCGGGAAGCCCGTGCCCGTGCCGGCAGGGACAACCGAGACCGACACGGTGGTGGCCAACCCGAACGGCACCCTGGGCCTGACCCGCAGCGTCGCCCCCGTGCGTACCAAGCGTGACGGCAAGTGGGCCGAGCTGGACGCCACCCTCGTCAAGGCGGCCGACGGCACGCTCAGTCCGAAGGCCTCGGTGAGCGGCCTGACCCTGTCCGGGGGCGGCACCGCGCCGCTCGCCAGGCTGGACCAGGACGGCAAGCAGCTCGTGCTGAGCTGGCCGGAGCCGCTTCCCGCACCTGTGCTTGAGGGTGCCAGCGCCGTCTACCGCGAGGTGGTACCGGGCACGGACCTCAAGGTGACGGCCGATGAGGGCGGCGGCATCTCGCAGATCCTCGTCGTCAAGTCCGCCGAGGCAGCCAAACACCCGAAGCTCGCCAAGCTGACCACCGGCCTCAAGGGCCAGGGCGTCACCGTCTCCGCCGACGGCAACGGCAACCTGAAGGCCACCGACGCCTCCGGCCGTACGGTCTTCCAAGCACCGACCCCGACCATGTGGGACTCCACCGCCCCCGTCCAAGCGCCCCTCGCCAAGCCGCCGAACGCCGCCGCGTTCTCCGAGGCGGCGACCACAGTCGAGGATACGGACGCCGAGCCGGTCAAGTCCGCCTCGGACAGCGAGGGCCCGGGCGACTCCGCCAAGGTGACCCGGCTCCAGACCGACCTGGGCAAGGACTCCCTCGCCCTCACCCCGGACCAGGCCTTCATGGCCGACCCCGCCACCACCTACCCGGTCTACATCGACCCGGCCTGGCAGCCCACCAGCCGCGGCACCCAGCACTGGGCCTGGGTCCAGGAGGGCTACCCCACCACCGTCAGCTACGACGACTACAGCGACACCTACGACCCGGGCGTCGGCTACCAGCGCTGGCGCACCAGGACGGGCCTGGAGCGCTACTACGTCCAGCTCGACACCAGCGACCTGCGCGACAAGAGCATCAAGAAGGCATCCTTCTTCGCGACCCAGTCGGACGCCGCCGACGCCACGTGCAGCAACACCTACAACGTGGACCTGCACTCCACCGAACCGCTGCTCTCCGACATCACCTGGAACACCCAGCCCCGCGACTGGGAGATCCTGCGCACCACCTCCCTCAACAGCGCGGGCGGCCCCGGCTGCCCCGACTCCACCACGCGCGGTGAGTGGGACGTACGCGCACACCTCGCCGCGAACGAATGGCGCGGCAGCCTCACCTACGGCCTCTTCGGCTCCAACGAATCCAAGAGCAGCAGCAACAACTCCTTCAAGCGGTTCACCCGCGACAAGAACAACCTGCCCTTCCTCTACATCGAGTACAACCGGCCGCCGTACGACCCGTGGGCTCTCGCGATGGTTCCCGCTCCGAAGAACCCGAACGGCAACGGCTGCGGCTGGGTCGGTGCCACCGGCTATGGCGGGTTCAGCATCAGCGCCTGGATCGGCGACCCGGACAACCAGCCCAACGACGCTCACCTCCTCGTCTACGACGCAGCCGGCGACGCCCTCGTCTACGACAGCGGATGGCGCGACCAGGCCACCGGCACCCACGTCGCCGCCGCGTACCCCGAGAACCTCCTGGACGGCCACACGTACTACTGGCGCATCCAGGGCGGTGACGGCGACATGGCATCCAACTGGGTGACCGGCTGCACCTTCTCCATGGACACCCAGCCGCCCTCGGTACCGATCGTCACCTCCGCCGAGTACCCGCCCTCAGGCACCCTGCCCGGCTCCACCAAGCACATCGGCCAGCCCGGCACCTTCACCATGAAGTCCACCGACACCACCAGCGGCGTCCTCTACTACGAGTGGGCCTTCAACTCGAACATCCCCGTCGGCGGCGCCAACCGCGTCGACCCCGCGGCCGACGGCAGCGCCGCGATCCCGCTGACTCCGACGACCTGGGGCACCAACATCCTGCGCGTCCAGTCCGTCGACCGCGCCGGCAACCGCTCACAGCAGCAGACCTACACCTTCTACGTCCCCGACAACCCGAACGCCAAGACCACCCTCGGCGACATCACCGGCGACGAACGCGTCGACTTCATCGCACCCGCCGACAACGGCGACCTCATCGTCTACCCGACCGCCATCGACCCCGCAGCCGGCGGCGTGATCGCTTCTGATGCAGCTAACAGCCCCGGCGGGCAGAGCTGGGGCGACGGCACCCTCATCACCCACCGTGGCGGCAACGGCATCCGCATCGACGACCTATGGGCTTACCGCGACGGGCAACTCAATCTGTACCGCAACTCCCTGAACGCGGGTGGTCTCGAGGCCAACGGCGGCCTCTACTTCACGATGGCCAAGACGGTGTCTGTCAAACGTCCGCTTGTATCTACTTGCACAGTGGCTGCCACAGGCGCCCCCTGTGGAATTCTCGACTACGCGTCAAACTGGGCGGGCGTCAAACAGATCCTCGCCGTGGGCGACGCACTGCCGGTAGCGGGTGATGCTCGCAATGACTTGCTCACCGTGGAGAGCGACAGCAACGGTAGTCGGCTGCTGCTCTTCCAGGGCACAGGGGGCACCGGCACGCTGGAAAAGCCTCTCGTGCTCGTCCTCAGCCCTTCAGGCTGGGACAACCTCACCCTCATCGCCCCTGGTGACGCCACCGGCGACGGCCTTCCCGACCTCTGGGCCCGCGACAACACCACCGGCGACATCTACCAGTACGCCAACGTCGCTGGAAACCCGGCAGCCCTCGGCGACCACACCAAGCGCACCAAGATCGGCTCAGGCGTCAAGGCGACCACCCACCCCGTCGTCGGCACCTCCGGCGACACCAGCGCCGACGGCATCCCCGACCTGTGGGCCCTGGACAATCTCCACCGGCTGCGCACCTGGGACGGCGTCGCCACTTCCGGGAAGGTCACCGGATTCCGCGCCGGCCACACCATGGGCGACGCCCGCATCTCCACCGCCCACTGGAAGCTGAACGAGGCCACCGGCAACGCCGCCGTCGACTTGCGCCGGCTCAACAACGCCACCCTCAGCGCCAGCGGCGCCACCCGGGCTAAGGACACCGTCGCGGGCACCACCACCGACGTCGTCGCCCTCGACGGAACCACCGGAACCGTCACCGCCGCTGGCCCTGCCGTCGACACCACCCGAAGCTTCACCGTCTCCGCCTGGGTCAAGTCCACGAAACCCACCAGTATCGTGCTCAGCCAGGACGGGCAGCGAGCCAGCGGCTTCATGCTCTGGCACGAGAAGGACGGCACCTGGCGGTTCGGAATGTCCAAGCGGGACGACGATAACTGGGACTACGACCAGACCGCCGTCATGAACGACGCCGCCAAGGTCCAGCTCAATGCATGGACCCAGCTCACTGCCACGTACGACGACCGGACCGGCCTGATCGCCCTCTACGTCAACGGCACCCTCGCCGGCACCGGCCACCACGCCAAGGCCAACACGTGGAACGCCACCGGCCCCCTGGTCCTCGGCCGCTACAAACTCCAGGGCCAGCCAGAAGTCCGCTCCTACCTCGAAGGCAGGATCAGCAACGTCTCCGTGTACAACCACTCCACCGTCCCCTCCGCAGCCAGCACCACCCTGATCTCGGCACTAAGCAGCACCAAGTGCGTTGACGACAACTTCGGGCACACGGACGACGGCACACGCATCCAGATCTGGGACTGCAACGCCGACCCAGGCGCCTCGCAGCTGTTCGACGTCCGTGAGAACGGTGAACTCCGCATCCTGGGCAAGTGCGTGGATGCCACACGCAACGGCACCGATAACGGCACCCTGGTCCAGCTCTGGACCTGCAACGGCTTGGGGGCCCAGCAGTGGCTTCCCACCGCCACCAGCGGCTTCTACAACCCGGTATCCGGCCGCTGCCTCGACGTGCCATTCGGCCGCACCGACAACGGCACACAACTCCAGCTGTGGGACTGCAACTACGGCAACAACCAACGCTGGCACGCCCCCGGCCTCGCCACACCCCTGGGAGCCGCCAGCTGACCCCAAACGCCTGACCCACGGGCCCGCCATCTCCGAAACCCCGGAGGTGGCGGGCCCACGTCTACTCAGGGTGGGAGCCTTGCGCGCGCTGTGACATCTCCCCAGCCGCCAGCCTCGATCCGATCACTTCGCCCTGCGCGCCCGCCGGCTCTCCGAACCGCCCCGCCACCCTTGTTCGACCGCACTCCAGTCATCCGCAGCCGGCCCTCCCTCGCCTCCTGGAGATGACCTTCACCATCTCCGGTTTCGCCATGCATGCAGTCGTCACTGACCTGAGTACCTGTTCCCGAACCTCAACCGTGCGGCCTGACGTAGGGAGCGCGGGCCTTGGTGAGCACTGCAGGTGGCCCGCAGGGTAGTGCGCTTGTCGACAGGCCGGCGGACCCGAGTAGCTGGCTGTTGGACGCATTCCGCCCCAGCCACCCCTGCCTGCGCTCCTCCCAGGAACCGGCAGGAGCGCAGGCAGGGGTGGTCCGAGGCTGTCTAGTCTTGGCGGGCGCCCTGGATGATCCGGCCGACGATGGCCGAGGCCTGCTCCGGGTGCCTCTCCAGCCATGTGCCGAGGTGTTCCCGTACGGCATCGGCGACGCTGGTGCGCACTGCGGCGCCGTCCAGTACGCCGCGCGTGGAGCCCGAGAACTCGGGCCTGTCCAGCTTGACCGACACGACCGCCGTCAGCCTGTGGCCGATCTGGTCGATGCTGAGGTCGGGGGCTGCCTCCGCCAGGAGCCCCCGCTCCCGAACATACGCGTTGACCGAGGCCGCCGCCCCGTCGCGGAATCCTGCCATGTGCGTGCCGCCGTGGGGTGTGGGCTCGCTGTTGGCGTAGCCCTGGAGCCGCTCCCCGGGGGCGTCACGCCACCGCAGGGCCACCTCGACCGTTCCGGCGATCTGCGGGTCTTCGTGCTCGAAGCCGATGACGTCCTGGTCAACGGACTCTCCTGCCTGCGCGTCGAGGAACGCGACAAAGTCCCGAGCCCCGCCCGGGAACCGGTACCGCACCGATCGGGACCGGCCCGATGGGCGTTCGTCGGTCAGCGCGATGTCCAGATCCCGGTTGAGGAAGGCCAGTTCCCGGAAGCGCTCTGCCAGCACCGCGAACGAGCACTCCGTCGTCTCGAAGATGTCGGTGTCGGGCCAGAAGGCGATGGTGGTCCCGCTTCTGGTCGTCGGTCCTGCGCTGGTGGGCGGGGCGAGCGCGACGCCCCGTGCGTACTCCTGGACCCAGTGGACTCCATCGCGCCGCACCTCGGCTGTCAGGCGGCTCGACAAGGCGTTGGTGACACAGGGCCCGATGCCGAAGAGGCTCATGGCCACAGCGTGGCGGCCGCCCGGCTCTGCGACCCCGGGGTGCATGCGGGTGAGCAGGGCTTCGAGGCCGGGACCGCTGGTGTCTCCGGCTGCCTCGACGGGGACACCGGGCCCGTCGTCGGCGACACGTACGCCGCCGTCGGACGTGAGGGTGACCTCGACGGCGCTGGCACGGCCGGCCAGAACTTCGTTCACCGCCCGTTCGGCGACATCGAACACAATCTGGTGCAGGCCACGCTGGCTGGTCGAGCCGACGTACATTCCAGGCCGCTTCCGAACAGCTTCCAACCCCTCCAGCACCTCGATGAGGCTGGCGTCGTACGGGTTGTCGTTGTCACTCATCAAGTCCCCCCAATGGCGTCTCCAGCGGAGCCCCCAGCCTAGGCCGATCTCTGAAAAACACCAGGTCAGAGCCTATTCCCCAACGGCGTGAACGGGCGGGTGAGCACCTGCTTGGAGAAGGTCGGCCCAAGGATCGCGCACCACTGTCGGAGGCCAGCCGGGGGCCTGCGGAGACCGCGCCAGACCCAATTTCCGGCGACCCCGAGGCCCCCAATTTGAGAGGCTGACGAGCCGTGAAGCTCCGTGCGAGGGTTCGCGAGTCGGAACGCGCGGTTGGCGTGCGCGGTCAGTCCCGGTGGGCCTCGCGTGAGGCGGGCTGGCCGGTCCGGCGGGACGTGCGGCGGGTGATGCGTCTGGTCATGAGGGTGATCGCAGCCCAGGTGATCAGTGATTCGGAGTGTTGGACTAGGCGTTCGTAGTCGCGGGCGTGTCTGCGGGCGTGCATAACCCAGGCGAGTGACCTTTCGACCACCCAGCGGCGGGGCAAGACGACGAACCCGACGGCGTTCTTCGGTCGGCTGACGGTCTTCACCGTCAGGTTCAGGTACTTCTTCGCCCAGCTCACGAGTTGTCCGGCGTAGGCGGAGTCGGCCCAGACGATCGTGATCTCGGGGTGCATGAGCCGCAGCCGGAACAGGACCTCCTTGGCCGCATCGCGGTCGGTCATGTCGGCTGGGGTGACCATGACGAACAGCGGCAGGCCTTTCGTGTCCACGACGAGATGCCGCTTCCTGCCGTTGATCTTTTTAGCGGCGTCGTAGCCGCGCGAGTCCTTGCCGACGGTCTCGGCGGCCTTCACGGACTGCGAGTCGATGATGGTGGCGACCGCTCCTGGTGAACGCCCCATGTCCCGGCGGACACGTTTGCGGAGCTGGTCGCGGATCTGCCCGATCACCCCGGCCGCAGCCCAGCGGGCCATCGCGTTGTAACAGGTCCGCCATGGCGGATAGTCCTTGGGAAGGGCCCTCCACTTGCAGCCGGTGTCAACGACGTAGCGGATCGCGTCCACGATCTCGCGCCGCGGGTGCTTCTCCGGCCGCCCGCCGCGAGGGGTCTTGCAGGCCGGGACAGGCAGCAGGGGTTCGATCAGGTCCCATTCGTCGTCGTAGGTGTCCGAGGGGTAGCAGCGGCGCCGGGCCAAGGTCTGCTCCCTTCACGAGTGGTGGGGGGGGGGGGGGCGCGGCCCCCCCCCCCCCCCCCCAAAAAAGATGTGTAAGAACAGTAACAACACCCACAGAGAGCGAAAAAATAAGAAGAAAAGAATATGGAACGCAAAAAACACCCC
>NZ_JBHWJY010000074.1:0-8570 GCF_042731135.1 Streptomyces sp. NPDC059874 | reverse complement strand
GGGGGCGGGCCCGCTCCTTTTTTGTTTTTCCCGTCGGGGGGCCGCGGGGCCCGCGGCCCCCGCCCCCCCCCTCCGGGGGGGGGGGGGCCCCGCCCCCCCCGCCCCCCGCCCCACCGAGGTCATGCGTCGATGTAGTCAGCGATCACGTCGAGCGTGGACTCGACAGAGTTGAGCTGGGTATTCAGGTGCCGGACCCAGCGCCCCTTGGGCTGTAGGACGGTGTGCGGTGCGACGACGCCGGTGATGAACCGGCGGATCTCGGTGAGCTTTTCGCGGATGACCGCGACCTCATAGGCCTGCAGCTCGGTCGGGTCGGAGCAGAACTTGTAGCCGTCCGGCCTCGTCCAGATCAGCGGCGGCCAGCCCTGTTCGGCGATGGTGTCCCGCAGACAGGCCAGGCCCGCGCGGGCCTGATGCGGTGAGAGCTCACTCGACCTGACCAGCTGCTTGAAGGCCAGACCTGCCGGCCGTGCTTCGAAGAGCACGAACCGGACCGTGTCGGCGTGCCTCTGCGCGGCGGGCGACCGGCGCGTCGAACCGCGCGGCATCCCACTACTCGCCCTGCAACAGGCGGGCGATCTCGCCGTCGACGTCGACCTTCCCGGTGTCCACGGCCGTCTCAACCCAGTCAAGCGTCGCCCGTGAGCGGGCGATGTTCTCGTGGATGATCACCTTCTCGTCGTCGGACAGCTGCCGGTCCCGCAGACCCGGGACGGCCCGGCCGCAGGCCGCGACGAAGGCGTGGCAGGCGGTGACCAGGTCCAGGAACTCCACCGTCCGGTCGATCCGCTTCACCGCCGGCGCGACGGGGCTGGTCCGCTCGAAGTCCTCACGGGCCTGACGGCCGCGTTCGACCTGGGCGTGGTTAACCTCGTGGCGGGCCCGGTCATCCGACATCGCTCGGAAGGCAACATCCGGACGGCGCAGCAGACCAGCGGTCACCCTGGCTGCGACCTGGTCGTCGCGGGTCAGCTCCTCGACGACGCGCGTCCTCTGCTCCGGGGTGACCTGGGAGACCACGGACGGACGACGCAGAACGTCCGGGACCACGGCCGCGGCGACCTGGTCGTCACGGATCAGCTCCTCCGCCGCCCTGATCCGGTCCTGCCCGGTAACCTGGGAGACCACCGACGGCCTGCGCAGGAGGTCCGAGGTCACCGTCGCCGCGACCGCCTCGTCCCGGGCCAGGTCATGGATCGCGGACACTTTCTCCTCCGGCGTGACCGGATTCTCCACCCTCCAGCCGACCCTCCGCCTCGCGTCGTCGACCGACCACCGGGCCTTGCCCTCAGGCGGGGTCAGGACAGCGGCGAACCTCTCCTCCTCGTCCTCGATACTGCCCAGGATCCGGTGGATCGTGAACGACACCTCCGGCTGGCGCCGGTCCTTGGGCCACTTCGACGCCGCCCAGCGGGCGTTCTTCACGACCGAGTAGGACAGGCCGATGTCCTCGGCAAGCCGGAGCAACGAGTCCCGAACCGTGAACATCTCCTCGCTGGGCTCCGGCTGCCGGAACGCACGCATCGGTTCGATCTCCAATGCGTAGTCCCCGACGGCGAACTGGGCTTGGCCGATGGTCTCCACGAGCTTCCGCAGCTCGGTAACGATCTCGGTGTATCGGTCGAGCCCGACACTGCCGATCTTCTCGATTTCTTGGGTCATGGCAACGATCACCACCCGCGGCGGGCCGGGGCACAGCCCCTCGACCGTGACAGAACACGGCCCGCTCTCACAACCGAGGCTCGGACCCGCCCGGGAGAGATCGCAATGATCGACCACAAGAGCCAGAATCTGACCGAGAATTCGATTCGGATGCGTTCGCGCAGCGGTCACTGTGACCGTTCGACGAACGATTCGCTTCGGGAGCGCCAATCCCTCATCAGGCACCGCCGCGAGCAGAACACGGCGTCCGAACGCCGATCCACACCCGCTACCCAGGCCGTCCCGCACACGGGACACACCACCCTGCCCGACCCACTCAACTCCGCCTGCACCCGCCGCCGCAACCGGCGCTCCCGCCGCCACGACCTGGCACGACATGTCGTCGAGCAGAACAACGCGTCCGACCGTGAGGCCGGCCCCAGCCGGTCACCGCAACCCCCGCACACCCGCTCTGCGGGCTGCCCCGACCGCTCAGACACCACTACAGGCTAGAGCTCCAGACACCTCAACATCCGGGATATGGATCAGGTACTGAGGAGGCGGTGCTCGGTGCGCGTGGCGCTTCCTTCGTCTGCCCGGCGCATGAGCTGGTTGAGGGTGTCGGCGAGGTCGGCTTCGTGCTGGTCGGGATCCGGGTGGCGTACGGCTTGGGCGCGGACGAGCTGCCAGGTCCGTTCGTTGAACGGGCGGTGGACGTGGTCGCGGTGGATCCAGGAGATCTCGGCCAGCTCCCCGTCGGGCAGGCGTACCCAGATCTGCCGTGCGTCGCGGGGGTTGTGGTGGACTTCCCATTTCCCTCCTCTTGTGGTGATGGGGGAGGACTGGCCGCGGTAGGGGCCGAGGAGGTCGTGGTCGTAGGTGCGGTGATGCAGGCGGATTCCGCGTTCGGTGATGGCCTGCCAGCGCACCGGCAGCAGCTCCAGGTAGTCGCCGCCGGTGAGCGGCACAGGGACATAGCCGGCGACCGCGATGAGGGCGGCCCACATCTGGTTCGGCGTGAGTGCGGCCTTCGGTAGGGCGGGGTGGCGCAGGCCTTCGTGGGGGCGGTGGTGCCAGTGGACGAGCCACTCGTCGAGGAGGTCCTGGAGTTGCGGGACGGTGTAGCGGGCTTCAGCTTCGGCCTCGGGGCCGCGGCGGGTGACGTCCGGCCCGGTGTAGCCGGGCAGGTGCTGGCAGTACAGGTCGTTGATGGTGCCGAAGGTCCGCTCCACGATGCCTTTTGCGGTCGGCGCGTACGGCGGGGATGTCTGGACGCTGATCCCGAGGGTTTCGCACGCGGCGGTGAACGCCTTCGACAGGTAGACGTTCCCGCGGTCGGTGACGATCGTCTCCGGTACGACGGCCGGCCGCGCGGCTGCGGCTTCCAGGCGTTCGTCGAGCGTCAGCAGCCGCTCGTGCGGGAACAGTGAGCTGTGGGCGAAGCGCAGGGCGTCGGGCCAGCTGGGGCGGGCCGGGTGGGGGACGGCCATGTCCGCGAGGAGCAGGGCTGCGTCGACGGCTTGGGTACTGCTTGGGCAGAGCACGGCGGCGAGGATCGCGCGGGTGGCGACGTCGACGGCGATGGTGAGTTCGGGGCGGCCGATGGTGCCGTCGTCGAAGACGGCCAGGACGTCGAGGCGGGTGGTGTCGATCTGGACCTGCTCTCCGGGCCGCAGAGCCACGGTCGGGGTGAACCCGCGCCCGTCGCTCGTGATGGGCGGGGTGCGCACCGGGCGGCCGGGGAGGTCGGCGGGGTGGGCGAGCTGGTGGACGAGCCGGTAGAGGGTGGCCTGCGACGGTGCGGGCACGGTGCCGGGCCCGTGCCGGTCTTCGAGGATCTGTAGGACGAGGGGGAACAGGGCGTTGATGGTGCCCTTGGACCGGCGTCTCTGCCGGTGCAGTGCCTCCATTACCGCTGCTGCTACCCGTTCGTCTTGCCGTCCAGCAGGAGCGGGTCCGCGGGTGCTGCGGTGGTCGATCAGCCCCCACAGGCCCTGCTTGCGGTAGGCCAGGCGCATGCGCTGGACCGTCGTCCGGGACACCTTGGCGAAGCCCAGTGCGGTGAGCTCGGCGGCCTTGGCCTGCTCTCGCTCGGCCAGCGTCCGCCGGGCGGGGTCGTACTGCGCCCGGACCATTCCGCCGCTGTCCGGCCCGCCGGGCTGCCCGCACTCGACTTCGCGGATGTGCCTCTGCCAGGCCAGCGCCTTCTCCCGGGCTGCGGCGGGGGCCGTCTCGAACAGCCCCCACTGCGGCACTGGCCGTGCCTGTTCGGCCTGCTCTCCTGCCAGCTTGAAATCAGGGTCGGCGAACAGGTGCCCGGAGAGGACCACCGCGCTGCGCCCGTCCTTTCCCGCCAGGTGCACGCGCTGCCCCGCGAGCGCCACGACCTGCCATCGAGCGCCGTCGAAGTGGATGTACGCGCCGACCGCTACGACGGGCCGTCCGCTTCGTGGCGCTGTCACGGCACCTCCCGGAACCGGCCGCCGGTCTCGTAGCGCGGGCCCGCGAGTGTGACGGCCTCGGATGGCGGAAGGATGCCGGGCTGGACCAGGACCCGCTCGTGCAGCGGCCTGTCCAGCGGAACGCTCAGGTGCCCATGCCACAGCGCGTGGAAGGCGGCGGGGAGGACTTCGATCGGGTCGCCGACGGCTTCGACGCCTTCGATCAGCGGCCGTGGCTGTGCGAAGGCTTCCAGGACGGCGGCGGTGAGGGCGGGGCGGATCTGGTTGCGGGGGTGCCGGTAGCCGGCCAGCCATCGCAGGTTGGCCGCCAGCACAGCATCGAGCGGTTCCAGGCGCTGGTAGCTCCACCCGACCTGCTCGCATGCCCGTTCCATCATCACGGCGGCCGCCAGGGCCCGTTCCCCACCCGCCTCGGTGTGGCTGGGGCAGTCGGCGAGCAGGGCGGTCCCGTCCGCACGCCGTGCGAACAGCTGCGGCGTCCACGACCGCACCCGGCCCTGTGTGTCGTGCCACATCAGCCGCAGGGGCCGCCCGGCCAGGCCCACGACGTCCGGGTCGCGGTCCAGGAGCATCAGCTGCGCGCGCATCGCGTTCGACCCGGAAGCCACGTGCCGACCGGTGGTTGCCGACCACCACAGCCCTGGCCCCCACCGTCTGCCGGGAACCACCGGGAACGCCGAGACCGGTCCAAGCTCCTCGAACGCGACGGTCACCGCCGCGTCCACCCACCGCTGCTGCACGGCCTGCCCGCCGAACCCGGCGAACGACACCTCGAACCCGGTCCCTGTACCCGCGAGCTGCTCCGCACCGCCGGCCCTTGACGTGCCTGTCACGCGGCTGAGTCAACTGCCCCTCGCCGACAGTTTTGCCCGGTTTGGCCATTCTGCTCCGAGAGGAGCGTCAGATGCGGTACCGAAGCCCGCCACGCCACGCCCCCTTCGGACCGCCGCGTCTATTCGTCGACCTCGTCTGTGGGGTGGGTGTCGGTATCGAGCCCTACCCACTGCTCGACGTCGTGCAGTGCGACGCCGGCGTTCACCGCTGCGAGCGCGGTCTCCTGGAGGGCTTGGTCGAGGAGGTCGATGGAGTGGCTGAGCCGCTGCAGGAGGAGGCGGGCGGCGTCGGCGGTGCGGCCCCGGTGCGCGCCGCGCAGCTGCAGCAGCTCCTCTTGTGCGGTGTCGATGAGGTTGGTGATGAGCATGCGTTGCTCGGGCGGCACGGTGGAGCGCCAGTTCGTACCGGAGCCGCCTGCGGACTTCTCTCTGGTCTGTTCACGCAGCAGGGCGGCCATGGTGGGCGGCTGCTGATCAGCCCTGACCCGCCACGGCCCGGCGTCGTAGGGATCAACTCCGGTATGCCGTCGTCGGCGGATGACGGCAGCCTTCCACGCGATCAGTGGGCCACCGTCTGTCGCGATCAGGGGACCCAGCCAGGGGCGTCCCATCAGTTCTCCGAGGCGGCGGTCGAATTGACCGTCCCTGGGCAGTGGTCGAGGGCGTCCCCCACCGCTGTCGGCCCACACCAGCTCTTCGACGGCCGGATCCAGCAGAGCACCGGCCACGGCGACCACCTCGGGGAAGACCACTGCGTCCCGCCCGACCGCCCGCCACCGGTCGACGTCACCACCGACGTCGTTCCCCACGACCTGCTTCAGACGATGGGGCCAGATCCGTTCCTGCTCCCACTGCAGGGAGTGCTCCCACCACCGGCACACCACCGCCCGCGCGAGACCGAATACCCCGGCCGCCTCCACCCCCGCCTGCCGAGCACGACGCTCCACCTTGACCCACCGCTGCTGCGCCGCGACGACCTCGGGACTCCCACACAGATCGAGGTTCTCCAGGGGCTGGTCGGCGTCCGCGTCCAGCAGCCACCGCCCGTGCCGCCAGCACGCCCGCTCCCAGCGTTCGGCGTAGCGGACCACGCGCACGGCCTGTCCGGTACGCCGTGCTGCGCACAGCCGGCAGCCGAATGCCACCGGCCCTACGACCGCTCCACCGACGCGCCAGAATGCCTTGGGCGTGCCCGTCGCGTCTTGTCCTGAGAGTTCCTCATCCTCGTGTCCCCAGGACGGCAGAGCCCGTCTGAGCGTCTCTTCGCCGGCCCTGCACAGCCCTGTCAGCGTGGCTCGGCCGGCCGTATCGAGCAGTACCTCCGCGTCCGCGCGAAGCACCCCGCCGGGGTGTCGGGGCTGATGGTTCTTCCACTGCCAATGGCCAAGCAGACAGCCGGGTTCCTGGCCGTAGCCGGCAGCGATCCGGCACATCAAGGACCAGGTCAATTCTCCACTGAGGGGAGCCACGCGGAGGACCCCTGCCCGAGGTTCGCCGATCTCGCGGATGGCTACGTGCGTGATCATGCCCCTTGGCTGCCCGAGAGGCGGCTGGGCGACACCTCGGCGGGACGCCTTGCGTGGGCTTGTGGCTAGGCTGCGGGGATGACGGAGCACCTTGGTTTCGGCGCGATGTTGGCGTTGTTGCTGGATCGTAGAGAGCTGGGTGTGGAGGAGCTGGCCGACCGGGCCGGGTTGACCGCAGTTGAGGTGCGAGCGGTGCTCGCGGGGGAGCCGCCCGGTGAGGGGTTGCTCCGACGGCTGGCGACTGCGCTGGGTTTCCGCTCCGTGGATCTGTTCATTCTCGCGGGGCTGGCGGTGCCGGACGATATGGCGCCGTTGGACGCCGCGGCCGGGCGGTGGGTGCCGTACGTCGTGATGGATGCGGTGCACCTGCCGGCGGCGGGACGGCGTGAACTCCTGCAGCTCATCCGGGCACTGCCGCAGGAGGAGCGGAGTTCCCGTTTCGCCCCGAAGCGGCTCGGACCCCTCACCGGCGGTCCGGGCGATTGCGTCATCCGTATGCTCCGGTACCGCAATCTGGACTGGACGGGCATGGCGAAGACCCTGGCGGTCGTGACGCCCACTTACCTGTCGGCGGCCACTTACGGTGTGATTGGCGCTGGTCGCAAGGAACTGACGCCCCGCTTGGTGACGGACTTTGCGGCCCTGCTGGGCATCGACGCCGTCGAACTGGGCGCACTGACGGGCGTCTTTGTGGGTGAGGTGCCACGGCCTCCGGGCCCGGAGGCCGTGGACGCCGCGGCGTTGCTGTGGGAGGCGCGACGGCTGTCCGCCGCCCAGGCACGATACGTCTCCGAGCTGGCGCGCTCCATGCGTGGGGACTCCCGCGACGGGTACCTCATCAACCTGCCTGGATCGTGACGTCCGCTGGCACTCGCCGGCGGACGGGCACCAGGCCGTACAGAAGGTCGGCGACCAGGCTCATTGTTCGGCGGAGGATCATGAGGGTCGGCATCGACTACCGCGACCGCAGGCAGGGATTCGACTGCGCAGGTTGGTTGAGCATTGCGCGGTTTCACTGGTCCGCGACATCTGGACTGACTTCCGGCCCTGAGGAGGCGGATGCCATGTGATCCAGTTTCAAGCTGAGCTCCATTTTGAAGCACCCGCACTCGCAGTCCTCTGGTGATGTTCGAGACCATCCCACCGCGGCTGCGGTCACGCGGGCTGTTGGCCCCGCCGTTGTTCGCTGCTGCTCAGATGCACTCGTCCTTGGGGAGGAGTGCGGTGTTGTGTTTCGCCTGTTTCGATTGCGGGCGACGAGACTGGACTGAGGGGGCGGGCTGTGTTGGGTGTGCTGCTGGAGTTAGGTGTTGGAGGTCTGCTGACGTGGGGTCATGAGCGTCGGAGGACCAAGAGGCAGGCTCGGGGCTTCGCGGCGGGGGCGGAGGTGGGTTTCGCTGCCTGCGTTCTGGGCGACCGTCCGTACTGTCGGGGTACGTCTTTGGTCTTCCTGTGGGCCACGCTTTCCTCGCTTCATGTCACGCCGACAGAGTTTGCGGAGCTTCATCGAGGCAGGATCCCGGTGGATCGGTTGGAAGTGGTTCGCGTCAGGCCAAGAGCGCGCACGGATTCCCGGTTGGTTCAGTGGGGCTGGCAGGTGGCCGAGTGCCGAGATGGCGACTCTGTGGTGTTGATCGGGTGTGCTCCCGAGTCCATGCGGCACCTGACGGTCGCGCTGAAGGGACAGGGCCCCGAGGGGCCACAGGCTGAACAGACTCGCCCTGCCTGACCGCCCTTGTGGTGACTGCCCCGCGATAGCGGGACTACGGCCGCAGAGAGGGCAGGGGGCGAGCCAGCCCTCACTGCTGCCGACTGTCCGCGGAGCGGGCGGGGGCCTGGAGGCGAAGCCGAAAGGCCCGGTGTGGGAGCGAAGCGGACACCCAACGGGCCGAAGGCCCCGACCCCGTGAAACGGGGTCACTCAGACCCGCGCAGCGGGCTGTTCGGTGGAGCGCAGCGGAACCGAACCCGTCCGGAGCGAAGCGAAGGACTCCGGCCCGAAGGGCCGGCCCTGGCTCGGCGAAGCCGAGCCCCACCGAGCGAAGCGAGGTGGTTCGTTGGCACAGCGCGCAGCGCTGTGGGACCCCTGTCTCATAAACAAAACAGACA
>NZ_JBHWJY010000073.1:0-43699 GCF_042731135.1 Streptomyces sp. NPDC059874 | reverse complement strand
CGGGGGCTCCGCCCCCGAACCCCCGCGCCTCAAACGCCGGCGGGGCTGGAAGATCCAGCCCCGCCGGCGTTTGAGGGGTGCGCCCGGTCGGGGTTCAGGCCGCCTGGATCTCGCGGTCGGCCTGGCGGACCGACGGCATCTGGTTGTGCGTGCACGTGCGGACCGGCTTGGGGCGGCGGCGGCTCGCGAACAGCCGCGGCAGCGCCAGCGTCACGAAGCCCTCGGCCTGCATCGCGGCGAAGCCGATGCGGGGCAGGTCGCGGGTGGTGCGGAAGACCACGAAGCGGGGCTCCCAGCGGGGGCGGAACTTCGCGTTGAACTTGTACAGCGACTCGATCTGGAACCAGCGGGAGAGGAAGACCAGCAGGCTGCGCCACATCCGCAGCACCGGTCCGGCGCCGATCTTCTCGCCGCGGGCCAACGCCGAACGGAACATCGCGAAGTTGAGGGAGACCTTCTCGATGCCGAGGCCGGGGGAGGCCTCCAGGGAGGCCACGATCAGCAGCTCGTTCATGCCGGGGTCGGCGGAGCGGTCGCGGCGCATCAGCTCCAGCGACATGCCGTCCTTGCCCCACGGGACGAAGTGCTGGATCGCCTTGAGGTCGCCGAAGGGGCTGGTGTCGCCCTCCTCCACCCGGTGGGCGGTGGCGATGAAGCAGTCGCCGTCGCCCGGGTCGCCGACCCGGCCCAGGGCCATGGAGAAGCCGCGCTCGGTGTCGGTGCCGCGCCAGGCCTCGGCCGCGCCGCGGACCTGCTCCAGCTCCTCCTCGGTCAGCTCGCTGACCCGGCGGACCTTGGTGGTGTAGCCGTTGCGCTCGATGCGCTTCACCATCTGGCGGACATTGCGCATGGCGCGGCCCGAGAGGGAGAAGTCTTTGACATCGACAATCGCCTCGTCACCCAGCTCCAGGGCGTCCAGGCCGGTCTCGCGGGTCCAGACCTCGCCGCCGGTCTCGCTGCAGCCCATGACGGCCGGGGTCCAGGAGTGGGCCTTGGCCTCCTCCATGAACCGCTCGATGGCGCCGGGCCAGGCCTCGACGTCGCCGATCGGGTCGCCGGAGGCGAGCATCACGCCGGAGACGACGCGGTAGGTGACGGCGGCCTTGCCGCTCGGGGAGAAGACGACGGCCTTGTCGCGGCGGAGCGCGAAGTGCCCGAGGGAGTCGCGGCCGCCGTGCTTGGCGAGGAGCTCGCGCAGCTTCGTCTCGTCGTCGGCGGTGAGGCGGGCGGCCGGGTGTTCGGGGCGGAAGGCCAGGTACATGGTGGTCAGGGCGGTCAGCATGCCGAGGGCGCCGAGGGAGTAGCCGACGGTCCAGGACACCCTTTCGGCGTAGTTGACGGGACCCTCGAAGCCGAAGAGCCCGAAGACCACGTGGGTGAGCTGCTCGGACAGGCTCGGGTTGCCGACCACCTTGTTGGGGTGGACGTTGACGATGAGCAGGCCGAGGCCGATGGAGCCGGCGCTCATCAGTACGAAGTTCGCGAGCGCCTTCCAGCGGCTGCGCGGGTCGGGCAGCGCCTTGAATTCACCCTGGTGGCGCAGCAGCAGCGCGAGGAGCACCGCCGCGATGATCACGCCGATGACGGAGTGCCGGGAGTTGAACTGCGCGACCGCGCCCGCCGGGAGCAGCACGACGGCGGCCCGCCAGGCGCGCCGCTTGTGCCGCTTGAGGCCGTGCGCGAGCAGCAGGAGCAGCACGCCCGCGCTGATCGACATGGCCGCGGCGAAGGGGCCCAGGGAGCCGGGCAGCACCTCGGTGATCGCGTGGATCCGGCTGTGCCGGAAACGCGGGAAGACCCCCGCCGCGATGTCGAGCAGGCCGACGAACGTGACGGCCGTACCTACGAGACCGGGGACGGCCTCCGGTCGGGGACCCCGGAGGATTCGGCCCACCAGGGACGGAACCTGTCCGGACTTATCGCCATCTATCCTGCTAGACATCGCTTCCCGTTGCTCCGCGAGAGAATCATGTGGCCGAAGGCCGCGACAGCCTCCGGAGTGTGGTGCGTCCATTAGGACGACGTCGACGAGGAGCGGGTTCACTCTTCCGTCGGAAATTTCCAGTCCTGCCATCAGAAAGTCGACTGACTGCTCATGGGTCTCACCAGTAACACGGTTCTTGTGCTGGCCGTCCTCGCCGGTGTGCTGCTCTTCGCGGCCACCGTGTGGTTCTGGCCGAAGCTCTCGAGCCGCAGCTGGCGCTCCGTCGCCGGCCGGATCGGGCTCCTGCTGGCGACCCAGCTGGCGCTGTTCTCGGCTGTGGGGCTCGCGGCCAACAAGTCGTTCCTCTTCTACGGTTCCTGGGCCGACCTGTTCGGCCAGGAGACGTCCATGGGCAAGGTCGTCGACCACTCGATGAGCAGCAAGGACATCAAGGTCGTCGACAAGCAGAAGCTGGACGTGCCCGGCGGAGCCAAGCCTCAGGTCGGCGGACAGATCCTGAAGGTTGCCATCACCGGGCAGAAGTCGAAGATATCGAGCCCCGGCTACGTGTGGCTCCCGCCGGAGTACTTCCAGCCGCAGCACAAGAACGAGAACTTCCCCGCGTCGATCGTCCTGACGGGCTACCCGGGCACCGCCGAGAACCTGATCAAAGGGCTCGACTACCCCATGAAGGCCTTCAGCCTGTCCAAGGCGGGCAAGATGAAGCCGATGATCCTGGTCATGCTGCGCCCGACCGTCGCGCCGCCGCGCGACACCGAGTGCGTGGACATACCCGATGGCCCGCAGACCGAGACCTTCTTCGGCGTGGACCTGCCGCAGGCCATCCAGGACACCTTCCGGGTCGGCAAGAAGCCGGAGAACATGGGCTTCATCGGCAACTCCACCGGCGGATACTGCGCGCTGAAGATCGCGGCGCACTACCCGGAGACCTTCGGCGCGGCCGCGGGGCTGTCCGCGTACTACGACGCACCGGACGACCCGACGACCGGTGACCTCTTCCACGGGGACGGCAAGTTGAAGAAGCGCGCCGACGTCCTGCACAGCATCGAGAACAAGAAGCCGAGCGGTACGTCCTTCCTCGTCACCAGCAGCGAGAAGGGCGAGCCGAACCTCGGGGACACCAAGAAGTTCATCAAGAAGGTGCAGAGCCCGGACCGGGTCTCCTCGATCATCCTCGACAGCGGCGGCCACAACTTCAACACGTGGCGACGCGAGATCCCGCCGATGCTGGTGTGGATGAGCGGCCGCATCCAGGCCTGACCCGCCGGGCCCGCTCGCGCTCGGCCCACCCGACCGACGCCAACGCCAACGCCAACGCCCGTGCCCGGCCCGTCCAGGCCGGGCACGGGCGTTTCCGCGCGTTGCGGGCCCCGCCTCTTCCGCGCCCGCCGGGGCGGGTTACGCGTGCTGCGGTTCGGTCCGGCGCAGCGCCCGGTGGACGCCCTCCGGGGTCAGTACGCCGACCAGCGCGCCGGAGTCCGGATCGGTGACCCCGATCCGGCCCGAGTCCTCCTGGAGCAGCGCCGCGAGGGCCTCGCGCAGCGACGCGCCCAACTCCACCGCCGCGGCGACGGGGGCGCCGTCCTCGGCCGCCGTCAGGTCGGCCCGTTCCACCGCGGTGACCGCGAGCCGCTTGAGCCCCCGGTCGGCGCCGACGAAGGAGGCCACGTAGTCGGTGGCCGGCGCGCCGAGCACCGCCGCCGGGCGGGCGAACTGCTCGATGGTGCCCTGTCCGTAGACCGCGATGCGGTCGCCGAGCCGGATCGCCTCCTCCAGGTCGTGCGTGACGAGCAGGATCGTCTTGCGCACCGTGCGCTGGAGCGCCAGGAACTCGTTCTGCAGGCGCTCGCGCACCACCGGGTCCACCGCGCCGAACGGTTCGTCCATCAGCAGCACCGGCGGATCGGCGGCGAGGGCGCGGGCCACGCCCACGCGCTGCCGCTGCCCGCCCGACAGCTGGTCCGGGTACCGGCCCCCGTACACGGCCGGATCCAGGCCGACCAGTTCCAGCAACTCGGCGGCCCGCGCGCGGGCGCTGGCCTTCGGGGTGCCGAGCAGCAACGGCACGGTCGCCGTGTTCTCCAGCACCGTCTTGTGGGGGAACAGCCCGACCTGCTGGATCACGTACCCGATGCGGCGGCGCAGCTCGACCGGGTCGGCTGCGGCGATGTCCTCGCCGCCGAGCAGGATCCGGCCGGAGGTGGGCTCGATCAGCCGGTTGACCATCTTCATCGTGGTCGTCTTGCCGCAGCCGGAGGGGCCCACGAGCGTGACCAGCTCGCCCTCCGCCACCTCGAAGGACAGGTCCTCGACGGCCGTCGTCCCGTCGGGGTAGCGCTTGGTCACGTGCTCGAATCGGATCACCCCGCCATCCTTCCCTACCGGGCCTACCGGTTTGTGAAGGGCGTGTTGCCCACGTGCGAAGGATTCCGGCCATGGACAGTGCCGGGGGTTATGGTCGAACCCACGTGCGTTCGGTGACGGGGGTGAGGAGATGGCCGGGCAGAACTGCCTGGTGGCGAACGACTGGTTCTGCTGGGAGTACGTCTCCTCCCGCTCCCAGGAGCTCACCGACGCCACGCTCGAACACATCTGGATCACGGGCGCGTCGGTCCTCATCGGCCTCGCCGTGTCCCTCCCGCTCGCCCTGCTGGCCCGCCGCGGCCGCCGCTGGGCGGCGCCCGTGCTCGGGCTCACCACCCTGCTCTACACGATCCCCTCGCTCGCCATGTTCTCCCTGCTGCTGCCGCTCTTCGGGCTGTCGGCGGCGCTGGTGGTGACCGGGCTCGTGCTGTACTCGCTGACCATCCTGGTCCGCAACGCGCTGGCCGGCCTGGAGGCCGTGCCCGAGGAGGTGCGGGAGGCCGCGCGCGGCATGGGGTACGGTCCGGGCCGGCTGCTGTGGCAGGTCGAACTGCCGCTCGCGTTGCCCGCGTTGCTCGCCGGGGTGCGGATCGCGACGGTGTCCACGGTCGCGCTGACCACCGTCGGCTCCATCGTCGGCAAGGGCGGCCTCGGCAACCTCATCGCCCCGGCGGTGAACAGCTCCTTCAAAGCCCAGGTGCTCACCGCCTCCGTGCTGTGCGTGCTGCTCGCGCTCGTCGCCGACCTGCTGCTGCTCGGCGTACAGCGGCTGCTCACGCCGTGGACCCGGGCCGGGCGCCGGCCGGCCGCCAAGGAGGCCTGACGTGGCGATGGGTGTGGCGGGGGACGCCTGGGACTGGCTGGCGGACGGCGCCAACTGGGCGGGGGAGAGCGGTGTCTGGCACCGGCTCGCCGAGCACGTCTACGTCAGCGGGGTCGCGCTCGGACTCGCCTGCGCGGTGGCGCTGCCCGTCGGGCTGTACCTCGGCCACCTCGGCAAGGGCGGCGCCCTCGCGGTGAACGTGTCGAACATCGGGCGGGCCGTGCCGGTCTTCGCGGTGCTGGCCCTGTTCATGGTCTCCCCGCTGCGCAACGCGGGCTACCTGCCGACGATCGCCGCGCTCGTGCTCTTCGCCGTGCCGCCGCTGCTGACGAACGCGTACGTCGGCATGCGCGAGGTGGACCGCTCGGTGGTGGAGGCCGCCCGGGGCATGGGCATGTCCGGCGCCCAGCTCTTCTTCCGGGTGGAACTGCCGCTCGCCCGGCGCCTGGTGATGACCGGGCTGCGCTCCGGGGCCGTGCAGGTCGTCGCCACGGCCACGATCGCGGCGATGGTCGGCCAGGGCGGCCTCGGCCGGATCATCACGGCCGGCTTCAACACCTACAACACCGCGCAGGTCGTCGCGGGCGCGCTGCTGGTGGCGGCGCTCGCCCTGCTGGTGGAGGGAGCGCTGGTGGCCGCGGAGCGGCTGCTGCCGCGGACGACCCCGCGCTGATCCCCTTACCTGCTCCATGCCCCTTTTCCCCGCCTCGAACGGAGTTCTTCCATGAGCAAGACCACACGCGTCCTCGGCGCGTCCCTGGGCGCCCTCGCGCTGACGGTGTCGCTGGCCGCGTGCGGCGGCGACAGCCTGGAGAAGAGCAAGGACGGCGGCGCCTCCGCCACCCCCGCCTCGGGCGGCGCCCAGGGCAGCCTGGTGGTCGGCGCCGCCGGGTTCACCGAGTCCAACGTGCTGGCCGAGCTGTACGCGCAGGTGCTCAAGGACGCCGGCTACAGCACGTCGATCAAGACGGTCAACAACCGCGAGCTGTACGAGCCGTCGCTGGAGAAGGGCGAGATCGACGTCGTCCCGGAGTACGCGGCGACGCTCGCGGAGTTCCTCAACGCCAAGGTGAACGGCCCGAAGGCGCCGGAGGAGAAGCCCGTCGCGTCGAGCGATGTCGCGGCGACCGTGGCCGGCCTGGAGAAGCTCGCGGCCCCGCTCGGTCTGAAGGCCCTCCCGGCCGGTTCGGCGGTCGACCAGAACGCCTTCGCGGTGACCAAGGAATTCGCCCAGAAGAACAACCTGAAGACCCTTTCCGATCTCGGGAAGTCCGGCCTCAAGGTGAAGATCGCGGCGGGCGACGAATGTGCCGTCCGGCCCTTCTGCGCCCCCGGGTTGACGAAAACATACGGAATTCAGGTCTCCGGTATCGACCCGAAGGGCGTCGGCACCCCGCAGGCCAAGCAGGCGGTCAAGGACGGCGCGGACCAGCTGGTGCTGACCACGACCACCGACGCCACGCTCGACGGTTACGGCCTGGTCCTGCTGGAGGACGACAAGAAGCTCCAGAGCGCCGACAACGTGCTGCCGGTGGTCAACGCCAAGGATGCCGGGGCCCCGGAGATCGCGGCGGCGCTCGACAAGTTGACCAAGGCCCTCACCACGGCCGACCTGGTCGAGCTGAACCGCAAGGTCGACGCGGAGCGCGCCAAGCCGGCGGACGTCGCGAAGGCCTATCTGGAGTCCAAGGGGCTTGTGAAGAAGTAACGGTCACGCGGTTTGCGCCGGAAATGACGGGTAACCGCCTGGGAACAGTTTCCCGGGCGGGTACCCCAATCGAGGTCCACGCCCTGTAAATTTCAGGCCATGCCCCGTGGACGCCACCGCAACCCCGAACCCCTGCACCGGCTGCTCACGCCGACGACCGTCGCCGGTGTGTCCGTCGTCGGTGCCGGCGCCGCCTGGCTGCTCGCGGACCCTGTGGCACTACGACTGCTCGTGGCCCTCACGGCGGTCGCAGGAGTCGCCGGCGCCGTCGTCATGCGCGCCTGGGACCGGTCGGCGGGCCGCCGCGTCGCGGAGCTCGCGCGCGAGCGGGTCAAGGACGAGTGGAAGACGGAAGAGCGGATAGCCGAGCTCGAATCCGACCTCGAAGAGGCCCGGATGCTGCGCGGCAAGCTCGAAAGGAAGCTGCGCGCCAAGCGGGTCGAACTCGCGGGACTGCGCGGCGAACACGCGGCGCTGCTGCGGCGGTACGCGACCGCCGAGACCGAGCGGGCCAGCGCCCTGGAGGGCCGCCGGCTGCTCGCGATCGAGGCCGCCACCACGGCCCCGGCGCCCGCGCCGAAGGAACTGCCGGCCGTCACCGAGGAGCGCACCTCGGCGGGCGCGCCCACCGCGGTCGGCTACGCCCGGGCCCACGCGGCCATGGTCGCGCTGGCACGCAAGAAGCCCTCCGGGCCCGAGCCGGAGCCCGAGCCCAGGAAGCAGACCCGCCCGGCGCTGCCCGCCGCCGAGACCCATGCCCGCCCGGCCGCGCTCCCCGCGCGCCGTCCCGCCGCGCCCGTGGCCCCGTACGCCTCCCAGCGGCGCCCGGCCTCCCGGGCCGAGGGCGGCTTCGACTTCTTCGGCACCAAGAACGCGGCGCAGGCCCGCGCGGCCATCGAGGCGGTCCAGAACGAGGACCTGGCCGACGTGGTCGGCGCCGAGGCCCTCGCCGTCCACCAGGCGGAGACCGCGCAGGCCCCCGCCGGGGCGAAGCCCGCGGCGGAGTCCACGGAGCCCGAGCAGACCCGCCCGGTGGGCCAGGTCATCGACCTGACGGCCCACGACGAGACGGAGCCGATCGACGTGGCCCGGCTCCGCAGCGCCATCTCCTAGCGACTGGCGACTATCGGAGCGAGTCGAACCAGCGGGTCACCTGGGGGGCCGAGCGGATCGCCGTCGTGAAGTGGTCGGCGTCCGGCCCCTGGTCGACGACCCGCGCCCGGACCCCGTGGCGGGCCAGGTCGGCCGCGCAGGCGCGGGTGTTCGCGATCGGCACGTCGGTGTCGGCGGTGCCCGTGTAGAGGCGTACGGGGACGGCCGGCTTCCAGTCGCACGCGTCGTCGTTCGCCTTCAGGAAGTCGAGCAGTTCCCCGTGCGGGGCGCGGATGTTCTCGTACCACTCCGGGGTGAGCAGCTCCTGGGGTGTCGCGGGCAGCGCGGCGACGATCTCCTCCTCCGTGTGGCTCCCGTCGAACAGACTTTCCACAGCCTGTGCATAAGGTGCGCGGAACACCTCGGCAGGGTCCTTGTAGAGCGGGTGCACCCGGTTCTGCGCGGTGAGGGCGTAGGTGAGGTAGAAGACGGCGGTGCGCGGGGCGACCCGGCCGTCGGTGATGCCGGGGACCTCGGAGCCGGTCAGGTCGTAGGGCCCGGCTATCGGGGCCAGCGCGCGCAGCCGGAAGTGGCTGCCGGGGCGGGAGAGTTCGCGGCCCAGGGCCATCGCCACCTGCCCGCCCTGCGAGAAGCCGGTGGCGTACACGTCTCGGGTGACGGGGCGGCCCAACCGGTCCCCGGCGGTGCGGGCGGCCCGCAGCATGTCCACGGAGGCGGTGACGGAGGACGCGGTGTCCATGTAGGGGTGCCGGCCGGGCCCGCCGCCGAGGCCCAGGTAGTCGGGGGCCGCGACGGCCCGACCGGCCGAGGCGTGCAGGTACGGGGTGAACCGGTTGTAGCCGGCCCCGCCCGAAGGGGCGGCGTCCCGGTGGGCGGTGGTGCCGTGGGTGTCGGAGACCAGGTCGAGGCGGTGCGGGCCGCCCTGCGGCAGTACGAGGAGCCCGGTGGCGGTGGTGGGGCGGCCCTGCGGGTCGACGGTGGCGTAGGTCAGCCGATGGGCGGTGATCCCGTACCGGACGGTGCCCGCGTCCATGTCGAGGCCGGAGAGGTACGCGGCGACGCCCGCGCGGTCCAGGGAGTCGGCCGGGGCGACGGAGAGCAGGGTGCCGCGCTGCGCGGTGCCGTGGGAGGCGGCGGTGGGCGCGGCCAGCGCGGCCGGGGCGGCGACCCCGCCGAGTACGGCCGCGAGGGCCACGGCGGCGGCCCCGCGCCGCAGCCACCGCCTCTTCGCCCGGATCTGCCTCTGCGCCTGTGTGTTCGTCATGGCTCGAACGCTACGGTCGGCCCGCGCGCCTCAACATCCGGGCTACCCCCGCCAGTTGAGGGGGGAAAGCCCCCGGGTGGAGGCTCAGGGGAGCGCCAGGACGAGAACCACGGCCGCGGCTTCCAGGGCGAGTTGGACGCCGAGCGCGAGCCGCCCCACCCGCACCGGCGTGGCGATCGCGAGGACGGCGGCCACCACCGTGGCGACGAGCAGTGCCCCGAAGGCTTCGACCGGGAACGGCGTGCATTCGATGTCGTTCACGAAGCACCGGCCGCCCCTGTCGGTGGCCAGCAGCAGGAACTTCGCCACGAACAGCGCCGGCAGGAGCAGGAGGAGCGCCAGGACCGACCGACCGCGGATCCGGATCCTGTCCTCGGACGGCGGCGGGGAGACGGCTGCGGGCTGCTGCTTCCAGGTCATGCCCCCATCCTGTTCGGCGACGGCGGTACGGGGACCCGCGCGGCTACTCAGCCCGCACGGCTCCGCTACTCAGAACAGCGGTAGCTGCCCCGGGTGCTCGGACAGCACGAAGCCGTCCAACACCGGCGCCGAGGCGCCCAGCACCACCCGGGCCCGCGATCCGGGGCAGGACACCATGTCGCCGCGGCTCCGCCCGGCGGGCGGGTCGTGGCGGGCGATCCGACCGGCGGTCACGGCGCAGTCGCGGCCGCAGGTGGGGCAGGCCCGACGGGGGGAGTGGGACATGCCCCAAGTCTGCCCTGCCCCACCGACATCAGCCCTGCTGGGAGGCGAGCCACGCCTCGTGGGCCTGCTCGACCCGGGCCCACAGCGCGTCCCGGTCCGCAGGGGTGAGGTCGTCGAGCTCACGCCCGAAGACGCCGGTCAGGGCGTCGAACAGCTCCTCGGCGCTGCCCAGTTCCCGCTCGACGGGACCCTTCTCCGGGTCGATGCGGGTCAGTATCCGCCCGCGCAGCAGGTCGATGCCGGTGGCGTCGCGGCGCAGCGCGGCCAGGGTCCGGATGAAGGGGGAGTCCGGCGCGGTCGACAGCCGAAGGTGCTCCTCGGCGAAGTCGGCCATCGTCGCGGGTGCGGAGCGGAAGTTCATGACGGGGAAGGGGCCGCCGGTGTTGTGGTAGGTCCAGCCCTGCTCGGCGCCGTCGAGCCGCTCCAGGCGGTAGAGGAACCCGCCCTGCTCGTGGCTGCCCTCGCGCAGCGGCAGCGGCTCGTGCGGGCCGTCGCCGAGTCCGGCGTCGACGAAGTAGCTCTCGCCGTCGACGCGCACGGTCAGCGCGAGGTGGTTTCCGTTGATCTCCCGCACGTCGGCGTCTTCGTACACCGCGCCGACGTGGCGGGTGACGTCGTACCCGAGCGATTCGAGGAGGGCGGCGAATCCACCGTTGAGGTGGAAGCAGTAGCCGCCCCGCCCGGCACCGAAGCGGCGGGCCGACAGCTCGGGGTCGATGCCGGGCGGCCGGCCGAGCTGGATGTCGATGTTCTCGTACGGGACGCGTTCGAGGTGGGCCCGCTGGAGCGCGAAGAGCCCCTCGACGGACGGGGTATGGGGTCCGGTCGTGCCGAGCCGCCGCAGGTAGCCGTCGAATATGCCAGTGGTGGTGGTCATCGGCCCACTCTAAATGCCGATGACCCTTCAAGTCCGTTTATATGTCTACTTGTCGATGTCGCCGACGACGAAGAACAGCGAGCCCAGGATCGAGACCATGTCCGCGACGAGCTGCCCCGGCAGGAGCACCGACAGGGCCTGGATGTTGTTGTAGGAGGCACTGCGCAGCTTCAGCCGGTACGGGGTCTTCTCGCCCTTCGAGACCAGGTAGTAGCCGTTGATGCCGAGGGGGTTCTCGGTCCACGCGTACGTGGCACCCTCGGGCGCCTTCAGGACCTTGGGCAGGCGCTGGTTGATCGGGCCGGGCGGCAGGTCGGCCATCCGGTCCAGGCAGGCCTCGGCGAGGTCGAGGGCGTTGTGGGTCTGGTCGAGGAGGACCTCGAAGCGGGCCAGGCAGTCGCCCTCGGCGCGGGTGACCACCTTGAGGACGTCCTGGAGCTCGCCGTAGGCCAGGTACGGCTCGTCGCGGCGCAGGTCGAAGTCGACGCCGGAGGCGCGGGCGATCGGGCCGGAGACCCCGTACGCGTGCACCGCCTCGGCGGACAGGACGCCGACGCCGCGCGTGCGGCCGCGGAAGATCTCGTTGCCGTGGACCAGCTTGTCGTAGACGTCCATCCGGGTGCGGACGTCGGCGATGGCCTCGCGGGCCCGCCCGAGCCAGCCGGCCGGGAGGTCCTCCTTGAGGCCGCCGACCCGGTTGAACATGTAGTGCATGCGGCCGCCGGAGATCTCCTCCATGACGGCCTGGAGCTCTTCGCGCTCGCGGAAGGCGTGGAAGATCGGAGTGATCCCGCCGAGCTCCAGGGGGTAGGACCCGAGGAACATCAGGTGGTTCAGGACCCGGTTCAGCTCGGCGAGGAGCGTCCGCATCCACACCGCGCGCTCGGGGACCTCCATGCCGAGCATCCGCTCGACGGCCATGACCACGCCGAGCTCGTTGGAGAACGCGGACAGCCAGTCGTGGCGGTTCGCGAGCATCACGATCTGCCGGTAGTCGCGGGCCTCGAAGAGCTTCTCCGCACCGCGGTGCATATAGCCGACCACCGGGTCGGCGCTGGCGATCCGCTCCCCGTCCAGGACGAGGCGCAGGCGCAGCACGCCGTGCGTGGAAGGGTGCTGGGGCCCGATGTTGAGCACCATGTCGGTGCTCTCCGCCGCGCCGCCGATGCCGACCGTGGTCTCCGTCATGCGGGCATTGTCTCAGCCCTAGTGTGTAGGGATGGATACGGGGACAGTGGGTGAGACGGCGTCGCCCGGGTGGGTGGGGCTGCCGGGTGGGCTGCTGGCCCTGCGGCGGACGCTGCTGGCGATCTGGACGATCCTCCTGATGGTGGCGACCGGCGTCCTGCTCGGCTTGTTCGTGGGCCCGGGATGGGCGGCCCTCGCCCTGGTCTGGGCGGCGGCCGCGGCCTGGGGATGGGTGCTGCTGGGCCGGAACTGGCGGTCCTGGCGGTACGCCGAACGCGCGGATGACCTGCTGATCAGCCGGGGCGTGCTGTGGCGGGAGGAGACCGTGGTCCCGTACGGGCGGATGCAGCTGGTCGAGGTGACCTCGGGCCCGCTGGAGCGGCGCTTCGGGTTGGCCTCCGTGCAACTGCACACGGCGGCCGCCGCCACGGACGCCAGGATCCCGGGCCTGGCGCCGGCCGAGGCGGAACGGCTGCGCGACCGCCTGACCGAGCTCGGCGAGGCAAGGTCGGCGGGCCTGTGACCCCCGACCCGTCGGGCGCGGCCCCCACCGCCGGACCCGCTGCGGGCGACCCCGCCGGAGACCCCGCAGGTGGTACGGCGGGTGAAGGGCGTCGGCTGCACCCCTTCACCCCGCTGCGTAGGGCCTGGGTGCCGATCGCCGCCACCGTCGGCGTCATAGCCCAGCAGGGCGACCGCGCCGGGGAGTGGATCGCGGAGCTGTCCGCGGTGCTCCGGGTGGTGGGCGTGCTCGGTCTGGTCCTCGTCTTCGGCGTGTACGGGTTCCTGAGCTGGTGGTTCACCCACTACGAGGTCACCGACACCGAGCTGCGCATCCGCAGCGGGCTGCTCTTCCGCCGCACCGCGCACATCCGCCTCGACAGGCTCCAGGCGGTCGACGTCACCCGGCCGCTGCTGGCCCGGCTGACCGGGGTCGCCAGCCTGCGGCTCGACGTGATCGGTACGGAGGACAAGGACGAGCTGTCCTTCCTCGGCGAGAAGGAGGCCGTCGCCCTGCGCGCGGAGCTCCTCGCCCGGGCGGCCGGCTTCGCCCCCGAGGAGGCGGTGCGCCTGGGCGAGGCCCCCGAGCGGGAGCTGCTGCGGGTCCGGCCGCGCGACCTCGTCGTGTCCCTGGTGCTGAGCCTCGGCTTCTGGGCGGCGGTGGCCGGCGTCGTGATCGGGCCGGTGCTCGTGTTCTGGTTCAGCTCCAGCCCGTGGGTGGCCCTCGCCGTCCTGCTCCCGGTGGCCGGCGCGCTCTGGAAGGGCAGCGCGGGCCGTCTCCTCGCCGACTACGACTGGACGGTCGCCGAGTCCCCGGACGGGCTGCGCCTGGACCACGGACTGCTGGACCGGGTCCACGAGACGGTGCCGCCGGGGCGGGTGCAGAGCGTACGGATCGTGGAGCCGCTGCTGTGGCGGCGGCGCGGCTGGGTCCGGGTGGAGCTGGCCGTGGCCGGCTCGAAGAACGGGCTGCTGGTCCCGGTGGCCTCGCGGGCCGCCGCCCACGCCGTGATCGCCCGGGTCCTGCCGGGGGTGGACCTGGCGGCGCTGTCCTTCTCCGGGGCACCGCGGGCCGCCGCGCGCTGGGTGGTCCCGGTGTGGTGGAAGGGGTACGCGTTGGCGCTCTCCCCGGACGTGTTCGCCGCCCGGCACGGCCGCCTGTGCCGGCGTACGGAGGTCGTCCCGCACGCCAAGGTGCAGAGCGTCCGGCTCACCCAGGGCCCCTGGGAACGCGCCCGCGGCCTGGCCGACGTCCACGTGGACACCGGCGCGAACGGCACGGTCACCGCCCGGTTGCGGGCGGCGGGCGAGGCCGCCGAGCTGCTGCGCGCCCAAGCCGCGCGCTCCCGCACCTCACGCGCCGCGGCCCGCCCGGACCGCTGGATGACGTAGGGCCGGACGAGGGGTTGAGCGTGGCACAGGGGCTAACTCTCCGATTGTCACACCGGCTTGCGGGTGACTCCGGGTAGCGAACGGGGCGTCGGATTCTCGACACGATCCGTCATCGACAACCCGAAGGACAGCACAGATGAACCCGAACACGTCACGTCTCCTGCGCACGGCCCGCCTGGCCGCCCCCGCCCTGGGCGCCCTCACGCTGACAGTGGCGCTCGCCGGTCCCGCGGCCGCCGATCCTTCGTTCGCGTCGCGGTCGGGGGGCGAGGTCCGCTTCGCGGCTCTGCCCGGGGAACAGAACACCGTGAAGATCAGCGACAACGGCGGTTTCCTCGAGATCAACGACTCGACGAGCAGGATCACCCCCGGTCCGGGCTGCGTCCCGGTCGACCTCAACACCGTCCGGTGCGGCACGGTCGCCGGCACGACCCGCATCCAGGCCTCGCTGGGTGACCGGAACGACGTCTTCGACAACACCCTCCTGGGGCCGGTGCCGAACGACGTCGACGGCGGAGCGGGCGACGACAAGATCTACGGTGGCTTCGGCACCGACCGGCTGACCGACCCCGACGGCTGGAACTCCCCGATCCCGATCGGCACCGTCACCTTCGACGGCCGGGGCGGAAACGACACCATCGTGAGCCGCAACGGCGGCTACGACCGGGTCCAGTGCGGCGGCGGCGCCTTCGACCTCGTCGTGGCCGATGCGGCCACCCTCGACAACATCCAGGCGGGCTGTGAGTTCGTCGTGCGGAGCTGACGCGCGCCATTGGCGAGCGGACGGGATCCCCCGCTCGGGCCCGGGCGGCCCGAGCGTGGGGACGCGCTGCCCGGCCGCTACATGGCCGGACCGCTCCCGGCCCGCACCAGGCCCGTCTCGTACGCCAGGACCACCACCTGCACGCGGTCGCGCAGGTTCAGCTTCGTCAGGATCCGGCCCACGTGCGTCTTCACCGTGGCCTCGGAGAGGACCAGCCGGGCCGCGATCTCACCGTTCGACAGCCCCTGGGCCACCAGCAGCATGACCTCGCGCTCACGTTCCGTCAGCCGCTCGACGTCCTTGTTCTGCGGCTCCTGCGTGGTCGTCGGCAGCATCGGGGCGAAGCGGTCCAGCAGGCGCCGCGTCGTGGACGGGGCGACCACCGCGTCCCCGCTGTGCACCGAGCGGATCGCCGCGAGCAGCTCGGCCGGCGGGACGTCCTTCAGCATGAAGCCGCTCGCCCCCGCCTTCAGCCCCGAGAAGGCGTACTCGTCCAGGTCGAAGGTGGTCAGGATGATGACCTTCGGGTGCTCCTCCGGCTCGCAGATCCGCCGCGTCGCCTCGACGCCGTCGAGCTTCGGCATGCGGACGTCCATCAGCACCACGTCCACCTTCGTGGCCCGCAGCACCTCCAGCGCCTCCAGGCCGTCGCCCGCTTCGGCGACGACCTCCATGTCCGGCTGTGCGGCCAGCACCATCCGGAAACCGGTGCGCAGCAGCACCTGGTCGTCTACCAGCATCACGCGGATGGACATCGGTTACCTCGTCCTCGTCATCGCTTCTTGAGTGGGAGCAGCGCGCTGATCCGGAAGCCGCCGCCCGGCCGCGGCCCCGCGTCCAGGGTCCCGCCGACCATACCGATCCGCTCGCGCATGCCGATCAGCCCGTGCCCGGCGCCGTCCGCGCCGCCGTCCTCGTACAACTCGTGCGCCGCGCCCCGCCCGTCGTCCTCGACGAGCAGACCGAGCCCGTCGTCGAAGTAGACCAGCCGCACGCTCGCCTTCGCGTCCGGACCCCCGTGCTTGCGCGTATTGGTCAGCGCCTCCTGCACGATCCGGTACGCCGTCAGCTCGACTCCGCTGGGCAGCCGCCGCGGCGCGCCCTCGACCTCGAAGTCCACCGCGAGCCCCGCCGCCCGTACCTGCTCGACCAGGACCTCGATCTGCTCGACGTCCGGCTGCGGCACGTAGTCCTCGGACTCCTGCGGCTCGCCCGTGCGCAGGACGCCCAGCAGCCTGCGCATCTCGGCCAGCGCCTGGCGGCCGGTCCCGGAGATCGTCTGGAGGGCCTCCTTGGCCTGCTCCGGAGCCACGTCCATGACGTACGCGGCCCCGTCGGCCTGGACCACCATCACCGAGACGTTGTGCGCGACGACGTCGTGCAGCTCGCGGGCGATCCGGGCGCGCTCGGCGGCCACCGCCACCTTCGACTGCGCCTCGCGCTCCTTCTCCAGCCGCTGGTTGCGCTCGATGATCTGGGCGTAATAGGCCCGGCGGGTGCGCAGGGAATCGCCCATCACCCAGGCCAGGACGAAGGGGACGATCATGAAGACGGTGAAGAGGACGTTGTCCGTGTCGCTCGTCCCCTTGTCCACTCCGAACCGCACGAAGTAGAGCGGTGCGGCGGCCAGTCCCCAGCCCAGGGCGGTCCGGGAGACCCAGCGGGGCACCTCGCTCGCGGCCACGGTGAAGAGGATGACGAGCATCGCGAAGTCGTACACGCCCGCTTCGAAGCCCAGGACCAGCTGGTAGAGCCCGGCGCCGAGGGTGACCCAGAACATCGCCTGCGTCCACCTGCGGCGCAGTGCCACGGCGGTGCTCAGGGCGACCACCGCGGGGACCATGGCGAACCGGGAGCCGGTCCCGATGCCGTCGTCGCCCACCACGTTCAACATCGAGACCCCGAAGAAGAGGACAGCCCAGAAGCTGTCGACGCCCGTCGGGTGTCTGCGGAGGAAGTCGTAGAGGCGCTGCACGTAACCCAGAGTAGGGAACGGCGACAGGTGCTGGAGTCAACCAGAGGTGCGAACCTCGCACGGGGGGCGTACTCCGCAAGGTGGACGGTGAAATTAACCTTTGCGTGGTGAGCACTCAGTCTGAAGTCGTGGATCCGGTTCGGTGGCGGGCGGCGATGGAAGCCGCCCTGTACGGCCCCGGCGGCTTCTACGTGCGCCCCGGCGGGCCCGGGCCCGCCGGGCACTTCCGCACCTCGGTGCACGCCTCGGGGCTGTACGCGGGGGCCGTGGCCCGGCTGCTGCGCCGGGTGGACGCGGAGCTCGGGCACCCGCGGGAGCTGGACCTGGTCGACATGGGGGCCGGGCGCGGGGAGCTGGTGGCCGGTGTGCTCGCCGCGCTGCCGGCGGAAGTGGCCGCGCGGGTGCGTCCGTACGCGGTCGAGCGCGCGCGGCGGCCGGAGGGACTCGACCCGAGGATCCTCTGGGTGGCGCGGCCGCCCGAGAGGACGACGGGACTCCTCTTCGCCAACGAGTGGCTGGACAACGTACCGCTGGAGGTGGCCGAGGACGGGCACTACGTACTGGTCGCCGGCGACGGTACGGAGTCCCCGGGCGGGCCCCTCGACCCCGAGGACCGGGCCTGGCTGGAGCGCTGGTGGCCCGGCGGCGAGCTCGCCGGCCGCGCGGAGATCGGCCGGGCCCGCGACGAGGCCTGGGCGGCCGCCGCGGCGACGGTGGAACGGGGCCTGGCGGTGGCGGTGGACTACGCCCACACCCGGGAGGCGAGGCCCCCGTACGGCACCCTGACGGGCTTCCGCGCGGGCCGGGAAGTCCCGCCCGTCCCGGACGGCAGCTGCGATGTCACCGCGCACGTGGCACTGGACTCCTGCGCGGGCCCCGGCGCGGTGCTGCTGACCCAGCGGGCCGCACTGACCGCCCTCGGCGTCTCGGGAGCCCGCCCCCCGCTGGCCCTGGCCTCCACGGATCCGGCGGCGTATGTCCGCGCGCTGTCCTTGGCGGGCGAGGCGGTCGAGCTCACCGCTCGCGGGGGGCTGGGGGACTTCTTGTGGCTCTGCCAGCCCGTGGGGATCCGGGCGGCGTGGCCGGGGGCGACTGGCTGACGTAGCCCTGCGGCGCCGTTGCCGGGGGCAGAGCCCCCGGCAGCGGTGCCGCGCCCGGCGGATGGGGGCTTCGTTACTCCGTCACCTCGTCGTGGCCCGTGTGCAGGCCGCCGCCGCTGCCCGTGCCGTTGGTCGGCTCGGAGACGACCGGCCGCGACAGGGGCGCCAGGTCGAAGGCGTAGTGGCCGACCGCGTCCGCGATGACGTCGACGTTGATGTCGAGCGCCTTCTGGTCGATGTTCGCGAGGGTGTCACCCTTGCCGTGGTAGTTCACGTCGTAGGCGACGCCCGCCTGGCCGCCGAACTTCGCGGCCTGCTCGGCCGTCATGATGCCCTCGGCGCCCGTGAACGTACCGCCGGACGGGATGCCCACCGCGATGAACGGGCCGTAGTCCGAGCGCCCGGAGAAGTCCGTGCCCTCGTGCGGGATGTTCTTGGAGTCGAGGAAGCTGGTGATCCCCTTCTCCAGTTGGGCGGAGCCCTCCGGGCCGGGGCCCGCGCCCGTCGCGTCCGAGTCGTCGCCGTCGTAGACGAAGTACGCGGAGTTCGGCGAGGCGATCATGTCGAAGTTCAGGTAGAGCTTGATCTGCTTCTTCTGCTCGTCCGTCAGCCCGTCGACGTACGCCTCCGAGCCGAGCAGGCCGAACTCCTCAGCCGACCACCAGGCGAACTTGACCTTGTTCTTGATCTTGTCCTGGCTGCTCGCGAGACGCTGCGCGACCTGCAGGATGCCGGCCGAGCCGGAGCCGTTGTCGTTGATGCCCGGGCCCGCCGCGACCGAGTCGAGGTGCGCGCCGAGGAAGACGGTGTTGTTCGCGTCGCCACCGCGGGTCTCCGCGACGACGTTGTACGTCTTGCGGTTCTCGCGCAGCTGCCGGATGTCGAGGGTGACCTCGACCGGGCCGGCCGCGACGTCGGCGGCGAGCTTCTGGCCGTCGGCCAGGGTGATGCCGCCGGTCGGGATCTTGCCCACGTTCGGGTCGCCGAGGGTGCCGTTCAGGGCGCCTTCGGTGTTGTTGTATATGACCGCGCCGACCGCGCCGGCGGCAGCCGCGTTGGTCTGCTTGGTCGCGAAGGTGCAGCCACCGCGCTTGATCAGCGCGACCTTGCCGGTGAAGGCGCCGGCGGCGAAGTCGCCCGGCTCGCAGCCGTTCGTCCCGTCCGCGTCGACGGGAGCGGCGGCGACCTGGGCGGTGACGCCCCCGGCCGGGGAGTTCGCCGTGTACGTCATCAGGTGGATCGGGACGTCGTGCGCGTTCGCGCCGTTCACCGTGAGCTTCTCGGCGATGGCCTCGACGTACACGAACTCGAACTCGTTCTTCGTGACCTTGTAGCCGGCCGCCCGCATCACGGCCTCGACGTACTTGGCGGACTGCTCGTGGCCCTTGGAACCGGCCACACGGGTGCCGTTGTTGTAGTCGGCGATCGACTGGAGCACCTTCAGGTGGTTGTAGGCACCCTTGCCCGTCGAGTCCTTCACCAGTTTCCTGGCCAGTGCGTCAGCCCGCGCGGCATCGCTCGCAGGGCTCGTGGCGCCGGCCGGACCGGCGAGCATCAGCGGGGAGACAAGGGCCGCAGCGGCCAAGGCGGCGGTTGCTGCGGCTATACGGCGTGAGGGCATGCAAGGTCCTTCCACGGCAAAAGTGCGAGCAGGGAGGAGCGGTGGACGCACGTTAAGCAACAAGGGGCCACTCTGACCAGAGTTTTCACTGATTCCGGTTTATGAATTCCGTATATCGGCGACTTGGACGGCTTCGGGCCTGGCAGGGGGCCTAGCGGAGGATGCCCTCGATGAAGTCCGAACCGATGCGCGCCACGGCGCCCAGGTCCAACTGATGCTGGGCGTACCGGCCTTGGCGCCGCGTATGCATCAAACCGGCCTTTTTCAGGACGGAAAGGTGCCGCGACACCTCGGGCGCGGTGATGCCGTACAGGGCCGCCAACTCGCTGGTCGTGTACGGGGCCCGCGCCAGGCTCCGGCACAGCCTCATCCGCATCGGGTGCGCCAGCGCCTCCATCCGCCGCTGGAGCAGCTCCACCGAGCCCGGACCGGAGGCCAGTTCGGGGGTGCCGAGCGGATAGTGGACCACCGGACGCCAGCCCGGCGCGTGCAGCACGAGCAGATGCGGCCAGCCGAAATTGGTCGGTACGAACACCAGGCCCGTGCCTATTCGAGCGTCGGTCGCGGTGGTCGAACCGTTGACCATCTTGTCCGCGGTGATGGTGGTACGGGCCTCGTCCACGCTCAGCGCCGAGGAGACCTCCTTCAGCGCGGCCGGCAGCCCCTTGTGGCGCAGCACCTCGGTCTTGTGCCGGGCGTCCGCGCTCTGACCGGGCTCGATCCGCCGCCAGGTCTCGGCGAAGAAGGCCTCGTCGCACTCCTCCAGGAGGCGCCGCATCCACACCCGGACCCCGCTCGGGTCGTCCAGCAGCCGCAGCGAGAAGTCCAGCTGGCGGGGGCCGCGCGCGGCGGCCGTCTCCAGGGCCTTGGCCCGGGCGCGGGGGTCCGTCAGCGGGGAGGGCATGCCCTCGTCGTACAGCGCCATCCAGCAGTGCTCCAGGGCGGCCATCACGAACCGCTCGTCGTCCAGCCGGTCGACCACGTCGAGCTCCGCGGCCAGGGTCGCGGCGGGCAGCCCGGTCCCGTCCGGGATGCCGGCGAAGGCCATGAAGATGTCGGAGAAGGAACTGCGCCACATGAAGTCCGCCTCCAGCAGCCGGTCCGCGAGGCTCGGATCGAGCGCGGCGGTGGTGGCGGCGGTCCAGGAGGCCAGCGCGGGGTGATGGGCGGGCTGCGACAGCGCGTGCAACGCCATGCAGAGCTCCGCGAGTGGTGAGGGCGAGAAGGAGATCCGCCGCTCGGGGAGGCCTGCGATGTCGATGGTGACGCCCATCAGGCCATTCTGTCGGTTGGCCCCGCGTGGGGGTGCGAGGCCCGCACGGCCGAGCGAGTGTTTCCGCCCGCCCCGCCGCTGCCGGGGGCTCTGCCCCCGGACCCTCCCCCAGACTTCGTCCGGGGGGACCCCCAGCGCCTCAAACGCCGGCGAGGCTGGATCTTCAGCCTCGCCGGCGTTGGGCCCCGCGCCGCGGCCCGGATTGACGCGGGCCGTCAATCGTCGTGCGGCATCACGGCAACGGGGTCAGGGTGGAGGCATGACCTCCATGGAGCAGTACCTCATAGACGCCTGGCGGGCGTCCCAGCACGGCGACCCGCCGCCACCCCCACCCGGTCGCGACGACCTCGCCGTCATCCGCTCCGCCCGCTCCTACGAGCAGTTCCGCGCGGTCCTGGACGGCCGCCCGGCAGGGCACCCCTGGTGGGCGGCGGCGCGCAGGCTGCTGCGGCTCGGCTAGTCGAAATTCGGCGCGTTGCGTTCGTACACCAGCCGGAGCCCGATCAACGTCAGCCACGGCTCGTGGTCGTCGATCACCGACGACTCCCCGAGGACGATCGGCGCCAGACCACCGGTGGCGATCACCCGTACGTCGTCCGGGTCGCCCGCAGGACCGGCCAGCTCCTTCGCCATCCGGTTCACGATCCCGTCGACCTGGCCCGCGAACCCGTAGACCACGCCCGACTGCATCGCCTCGACCGTGGACTTGCCGATCACGTTCCGCGGCCGGGCCAGCTCGATCTTGCGCAGCTGCGCACCCCGTACGCCGAGCGCCTCCATCGAGATCTCGATGCCGGGGGAGATGACCCCGCCCACGTACTCGCCCTTCGCGGACACCGCGTCGAAGGTGGTCGCCGTACCGAAGTCGACCACGATCGCCGGGCCCCCGAAGAGCTCGACCGCCGCGACCGCGTTGATGATGCGGTCCGCGCCGACCTCCTTCGGGTTGTCCATGAGGATCGGCACGCCCGTCTTGATCCCGGGCTCCACCAGCACCGCCGGGACGTCGCCGTAGTAGCGGCGGGTGACCTCGCGCAGCTCGTGCAGGACCGACGGCACCGTCGAGCAGATCGCGATGCCGTGGATGCCGTCGCCCAGCTCGCTGCCGAGCATCGGGTGCATGCCCATCAGGCCCTGCATCAGCACGGCCATCTCGTCGGCCGTGCGTCGCGGGTCGGTCGAGATGCGCCAGTGCTCGACGATCTCGTCACCGTCGAACAGGCCCAGGACCGTGTGGGTGTTGCCTACGTCGATGGTGAGGAGCATCGGTTACACCGCCTCGCGCAGGTCGAGGCCGATGTCGAGGATCGGCGAGGAGTGGGTCAGCCCGCCGACCGCCAGGTAGTCCACGCCGGTCTCGGCGTACGCCCGGGCGGTGTCCAGGGTCAGGCGGCCCGAGGACTCCAGCACCGCGCGACCGGCCACCAGGGCCACGGCCTCGGCGGTCTGCTCGACCGTGAAGTTGTCCAGCAGGATCAGGTCGGCGCCCGCCGCCAAGACCTCGCCGATCTGCTCCAGGGTGTCGACCTCGACCTCGATCGGGACCTCCGGGAAGGCCTCCCGTACGGCCTTGAAGGCCTGCGCGACGCCGCCCGCGGCCACCACGTGGTTGTCCTTCACGAGCGCGGCGTCCGACAGCGACATGCGGTGGTTGACGCCGCCGCCGCAGCGCACCGCGTACTTCTCCAGCGCGCGCAGCCCCGGGGTGGTCTTGCGGGTGTCGCGGACCTTCGCGCCGGTGCCCTCCAGCACGTCGGCCCAGCGGCGGGTCGCGGTCGCGATTCCCGACAGCCGGCACAGGATGTTCAGCGCGCTGCGCTCGGCCGTCAGCAGGTCGCGGGTGCGGGAGCGTACGGACAGCAGCAGCTGCCCGGCCTCGACGCTGTCGCCGTCCTCCGCGTGCCGCTCCACCTCGAAGGCCTCCGTGCAGACCACGGAGAACACGGCCTCGGCGATGCGCAGGCCGGACACGACGCCGTTCTCACGCGCGACGAAGTCCGCGACGGCCTCGGCGTCCTCGGGGACGGTGGCCACGGTGGTCACGTCGACCCCGCCGTCCAGGTCCTCGGAGAGCGCCATGTGGGCGATGTCCTCGACCTCGATGGGGTCGAGGCCCGCGTCCACCAGCAGCTGGGCCAGCGCCGGGTCCAGGCCGGTCTCCTCGCCGTCGCCGCAGGCGCAGTCGTCGCCGCAGCCGCCGTCGTTCTGGTCGATCAGGGGAAGTTCGGGGGTGCTCACGGTCACTGCTCCAGGCTGAGGGGGTGGGTCACGGACGGGAAGTCCGCGGAGTCGGTGGGGGTGACGACCAGGGCCCGCTTCTCGGTCGCGGACAGCCTGACCACCAGGTGGCGCCGCCAGGCGGCGTCGTCCCGGTCCGGGTGGTCCTCGCGCCAGTGGCAGCCGCGGGTCTCCACCCGCCGCTCGGCGGCGGCGACCAGCACCCGGGCCACGCACAGCAGGTTCGTGGCCTCCCAGGTGTCCACACCCGGTTCGGCGGTCTTGCCGTGCGCTTCGAGCTCGCCCAGGGCGGTCGAGTACAGCGCTTCGAGGGACTCGGCGGCCGTGCGCAGCGACTCGGCGGAGCGCAGCACGCCCGCGCCGTCGGTCATGATCCGCTGGATCTCGTACCGGGCCCCGGCGGGCTGCAGCGGCCCCGACGCGGGGACCGGGACGCCCGGTCCGCTGCCCGAGGGCGGCTGCCGGGTGATGTCGTCGGCGATGCGCTCGGCGAAGACCAGGCCCTCCAGGAGGGAGTTGGAGGCCAGCCGGTTCGCTCCGTGCACGCCGGTGCAGGCGACCTCGCCGCAGGCGTACAGGCCGGGGACCGTGGTCCGCCCGTGCAGGTCCGTCCGTACGCCGCCCGACGCGTAGTGCGCGGCGGGCGCGACCGGGATCGGCTCGGTCACCGGGTCGATGCAGTGGGCACGGCAGGCGGCCAGGATGGTGGGGAAGCGCTGCTCCCACATCTCGGCGCCGAAGTGCCGGGCGTCCAGGTACATGTGCTGCGCGCCCTGCTCCTGCATGCGGCGCATGATGCCCTTGGCGACGATGTCCCGCGGGGCCAGCTCGGCGAGCTCGTGCTGCCCGACCATGAACCGGACGCCGTCCGCGTCGACGAGGTACGCGCCCTCGCCGCGGACCGCCTCCGACACCAGGGGCTGCTGCCCCTCGGCGTCCGGGCCGAGGAACAGCACCGTCGGGTGGAACTGCACGAACTCCAGGTCGGAGACCTCGGCACCGGCCCGCAGGGCGAGCGCCACGCCGTCGCCGGTCGACACGGACGGGTTGGTGGTCGCGGAGAACACCTGGCCCATGCCGCCGGTCGCGAGGATCACGGCGGGGGCGTGGACGGCGCCGACGCCGTCGTGCTGGCCCTCGCCCATGACGTGCAGCGTCACCCCGGCCGTACGGCCCTCCGCGTCCTGGAGCAGGTCCAGTACGAGCGCGTTCTCCACCGTCTCTATGCCCGCCGCGTGCACGGCCTCGACGAGCGCCCGGGAGATCTCGGCGCCGGTGGCGTCGCCGCCCGCGTGCGCGATCCGGCGCCGGTGGTGGCCGCCCTCCCGGGTCAGCTCTATCTCCCCGGTATCCGCGGACGTGTCGAAGACGGCGCCCGCCGCGATCAGCCTGCGCACCGCGTCCGGCCCCTCGGTGACGAGCAGCCGTACGGCGTCCTCGTCGCACAGGCCCGCGCCCGCGACCAAGGTGTCGTCGAGGTGCTGCTCGGGGGTGTCGCCCTCGCCGAGGGCCGCGGCGATGCCGCCCTGGGCCCAGCGGGTGGAGCCGTCGTCGAGCCGCGCCTTGGTGACCACGACCGTCCGGCGGCCCGCGGCGGCGCAGCGCAGCGCCGCGGTCAGGCCCGCGACGCCCGAGCCGACGACGACGACGTCGGCGTCCACGGCCCAGCCGGGGGCCGGCGCGTTCAGCCGTATGCCGGTGCCCGGGCCCTTGCCCGAGCCCGCGTCCGTGCCGCCCGACGGGACGGCTCTGCCTGGGGTGCTCACGTGTGTGCTCCGAATTCCAATGGAATGTTGTCGATCAGCCTGGTCGCGCCCACCTTCGCCGCGACGGCCAGCACGGCCTGCCCGGTGAACTCGGGGCCGACGTCGGTGAAGTCCTGCGGATCCACCAGCGCCAGGTAGTCCAGTACGAGCGGAGGCTCGTACCGGCCCGCCTCCTCCAGGACGTGCCGCGCGGCGGCCCGTACGGCGTCCGGCAGCCCGGCGCCCGCCGCCGAAACGGCGTGCGCGTCGGCGGAGGCGCGGATCTCGCCCAGCCGGGCCAGGGCCGTGGCCCGCTCGTCGCTGGCCGGGGAGGCCTCGGCGCGGGCCCGCAGCGCCGCCTGCGCGGCGAGCCGGTCCTGTCCGGCGAACAGGGCCCGCGACAGGGCCAGGGCGGTACGCCGCTCCGTGGGGGAGAGGTACCGGTTGCGGGAGGACAGCGCGAGCCCGTCCTCCTCGCGGACGGTCGGTACGCCGACCACCTCCACGGGGAAGTTCAGGTCCGTCACCATCCGCCGGATCAGGGCCAGTTGCTGCGCGTCCTTCTGGCCGAAGAACGCCACGTCGGGACGGGTCAGGTGGAGCAGCTTCGCGACGACGGTCAGCATCCCGTCGAAGTGCCCCGGCCGGGTGGCCCCTTCGAGGCGCCCGCCCATCGGCCCGGCGCTGATCCGCACCTGAGGATCGCCACCCGGGTACACCTCGCCGGCGGCGGGCGCGAACACCGCGTCGGCGCCCGCCCCTTCGGCGATCGCGAGGTCGGCGTCGAGGGTGCGGGGGTAGCGGTCGAGGTCCTCGTTCGCCCCGAACTGCAGGGGGTTGACGAAGACGGTGACGACGACCTGCCCCTCGGGCCCGGCCAGCTCACGGGCCGAGCGGATGAGGGTGGCGTGCCCCTCGTGCAGGGCGCCCATGGTCATCACCACGGCCCGCAGGCCGCCTCGCGGGAGCTTCCTCAGCTCCTCGGCGGTGTCGAGCAGCAGTTCGCTCACGGGGCACTGCCCCCTTCCGGCTCCGCGTCGGCGAGTACGCCGAGCAGGTCCTCGGCGAGTTCGGGCTTGAGCAGACCGTGCGCCAGGGCCCGGTCCGCGGTGGTGCGGGCCATCGCGAGATACCCGGCGACCGTGCCGGGCGAGTGCTTGCGCAACTCCGCGACGTGCGCGGCGACCGTACCGGCGTCCCCGCGGGCCACCGGCCCGGTCAGGGCGGCGTCCCCGGAGCGCAGGGCGTTGTCCAGGGCCGCGCCGAGCAGCGGGCCGAGCATCCGGTCGGGGTGCTCGACCCCGGCCTTGCGCAGCAGCTCCATCGACTGGGCGACCAGGGTCACCAGGTGGTTCGCGCCGAGCGCGAGAGCCGCGTGGTAGAGCGGACGGCTCTCCTCCGCGATCCACTCGGGCTCTCCGCCCATCTCGATGACCAGGGCCTCGGCCGCCAGCCGCAACTCCTCCGGGGCGGTGACGCCGAAGGAGCAGCCGGCCAGGCGCTGCACGTCGACCTCGGTGCCGGTGAAGGTCATCGCGGGGTGCAGGGCCAGCGGCAGCGCCCCCGCACGGCGCGCCGGGTCGAGCACGGAGGTCCCGTACCGGCCGGAGGTGTGCACGAGGAGCTGTCCGGGCCGGACGGCGCCCGTCTCGGCGAGGCCCTCCACGAGGCCCGGCAGCGCGTCGTCGGGCACGGTGAGCAGCACCAGGTCGGCCAGCTCCAGCACCTGCGCGGGCGGTACGAGCGGCACGTCGGGCAGCATCCGGGCGGCCCGGCGCACGGACGCGTCGGAGACTCCCGACACGGCGACGGGCCGGTGCCCGGCCTGCTGGAGCGCACGGGCCAGCGCGGGTCCGACCCGGCCGGCTCCGACGACGCCGACGGCGAGCCGGGCAGGGCGCGGCTGCTGTGATGGATTCACGCGGGGAAGGCCTTCCGTTCCAGTCCGCGGGGGGTACCGGACGATACGCCGCCATGCTAGCTCCTGGGGCCGCCGCCGCCCGGTCGGCGATGATCGGCCCCATGACCGATCAGACCGAGCCCGAGACCGGCGCGCCCCAGGACACCGACGACACGGAGTACGAGCGACGACTGGTGGCGGCCTGGCGCGGAGCGGACCGCACGCTGTCCCGCGGCCTGCGCGAGCCCACGATGGCGGAGCTGCTCGCGACGCTGGCCGATTCCCCGTACGACCTGGACGAACAGGCCGACGTGTACGGCGACGGCGTGGTCCGCGCCCTGGAGCGCCGGGTCGCCGACCTGCTGGGCACCGAGGACGCGGCCTTCTTCCCCTCCGGCACCATGGCCCAGCAGATCGCCCTGCGCTGCTGGGCGGGCCGCACCGGGAACCCGGTGGTCGCCCTGCACCCGATGAGCCACCCGGAGCGGTGGGAGGGGGACGCGCTGTCGACCGTCTCCGGCCTGCGCGTGGCCCACCCGACCACGGAACCCCGCCAGCCCTCCGCGGCGGAGATCGCCTCCCTCCCGGAACCCTTCGGCACCCTGATGCTGGAGCTGCCGCTGCGCGACGCGGGCTATCTCCTGCCCACCTGGGAGGAACTGGAGGAGCTGGTCGACGCGGCCCGGGAGCGGGAGGCGGTGGTCCACTTCGACGGCGCCCGGCTCTGGGAGTCCACGGTCCACTTCGGCCGCCCGCTGCGGGAGATCGCAGCGCTGGCGGACTCGGTGTACGTCTCCTTCTACAAGTCCCTCGGCGGGCTCGGCGGGGCGTGCCTGGCGGGACCGGCCGGGTTCGTCGAGGAGACCAGGGTCTGGCGCCACCGCTACGGGGGCCGCGTCTTCCGCCAGTTCCCCGCGGCGCTGTCCGCCCTGGCGGGCCTGGAACGCGAGCTGCCGCTGCTGCCGTCGTACGTCGCGCAGGCCCGCCTGGTCGCCGAAGCCCTGCGCGTGGGCTTCGCCGAGGCTCCGGGCATCGCCTGGTCCCGCATCAACCCGGAGGTCCCGCACACGCACCAGTTCCAGGTGTGGCTCCCCTTCGAGGCCCCCCACCTGACGGAAGCGGGCCTGCGCACGGCGGAGGAAACGGGCCGCGTCCTCTTCCGCCAGTGGTCCGAGACCCCCGTCCCGGGCGTCTCGATGACGGAACTGACGATCACCACCCCAGGCCTCTCTTGGACGACGGAGGACGTCACGTCGGCCCTCACGGACTTCACGGCGAGGCTGTAGGTCCAGCCAAATCCGGCCTCGCCGGCGTTTGAGGCGCGGGGCCTGGGGCGGAGCCCCGGCAACGGCGCCGCACCCGCCCACCACCACTCGCACGCGAATCACCGAATTCGGCGAAAGTCACCGACCAAGTCCGGCCACGGCGCTACCGTCCACTTCGACGGGAATTCCTGGGACCGGAGGAGACATCATGACCGTCCAGCCCGCGGCCGGCGCCACCGCCTGGCAGAAGTCCTCGTTCTGCGGCGAAGGAGACGCCTGCGTCTACGTCGCCGCCACCCCCGGCACCCTCGTGCGCGTCGCCGACCGCGCGGACCCCGCCCACCTCGTCCTCGCCACGACCCAGGCCGCCTGGGCCGATTTCCTCCGCGCGGTAAAAGGAACCGGCTAGAAGAACCGCCGCGCCGCACCCACGCCCTCAGGGGATTTTGTCCGATTAGCGCGTATCTTCGGCCCATGCCCACGCCCTACGGATCCCGCGGCGGCATGGCGTTCAGCGCTGCTGAACTGCTTGTGCTCAGGCGCTCCCTCGCCCACGCCCTTCAGTCCTCCACGGCCCCCCTCACGGCCCCGGAGGTCCAGGACTGCCTGCGCCTCGCGCAGTCGGTGGACGACGTGGTCCAGGAGGCGGGGCGGCTCAGAGCCTTCCTGATCGAGGATCTGGGCCGCTACCGGGGCGCCCTGCCCGGCAGCCTCTCCGGCTACCTGGAGCTGCTCCAGGACGCCCTCGCGGGCGGCTACGAGCCCGTGCCCGACGACCTCGCAGCCCTGCGCGCCCTGCGGGCCAATCCGGTCGCGGCCGCGCTTCTGGACCGGGCCCAGGGCGTCGCGGAGCGTTCCGTACGGCGTCGGCTGTCGACGGCCCCCGCGCCCCGTACGCGGCTGCTGACGCTGGCCGGCGGCCAGGACCAGCGGCCTTCGCCGGACCCCCGGCCGAAGGAGCCGCAGCGGCCGGAGAAGCCGATCCCGACGCCCGGCGAGGTGTTCCCGCCGCGCCGCAAGCCCGCCCCGCCCCCGGCGGCCGGTCGTGCCGTCGGCTAGTGCCGTGACCGGAAAGGTTCACCGGGTCACGGCGCTCCCCCAGCTACCGCTGGGAGGTGCCCCCAGGCACGGCACCTCGCCGCGCTGTCGGACCGCGCAAGTACGTCCAGTACGAGCCGCGGTCCTCCGCCTTGCGATGCACCGCGTCGGACACCGCGCCCCGGCAAGCCTTTACGGCCACGGCACTGGTTAGGCTGTCGGCATGGACTACGTCTCCGCGCTCGTGCCCCCCGTCGTGATGGCCGCGTTCTTCATCGCCCTCGTCAGGACGATCGTGAAGAGCCAGGGCGGCGCGAACAAGGCCAAGGAGGACGCGGCGGTCGACGCCGTGATCGCCCGGGCCGCGGGCGCTCGGCAGCAGAAGTAGCCCGAGGGGCGACGGGCGGACGGCCCCACGGCCCTCCGCCCGATTTTCTTGCGCGTTGCTCTCCGAATAGTCGGGCAATTCCGCACAACCCGCACTATCGTGCTGCTGTGCCTCGCCCCTTGGGAGAACTCGAAGACGCCGTCATGACGCGGGTGTGGCAGTGGAACCGCCCGGTCACCGTTCGGGAAGTACTGGAAGACCTCCAGCAGGAACGGTCCATCGCGTACACCACGGTCATGACCGTTATGGACAATCTTCATCAGAAGGGCTGGGTCCGTCGGGAAGCCGAAGGCCGCGCCTATCGATATACGGCGGTCTCCACCCGCGCCGCCTACTCGGCCGCACTGATGAACGAAGCCTGGTCCACGAGCGACAACCCCGCAGCCGCTCTCGTGGCCTTCTTCGGCATGATGTCGGCGGAACAGCGTGAAGCCCTCCGCGACGCCGTACGCATCGTCCAGCACGACGACGAGACCCCCGCGGCCCCCGAAGCCGAAGGGGAGTCCGACGAGCAGGCGGGGGAGCCGGGGCGATAGCGTCCGGTCGCATGGGAGAGTTTTCCGCTGCACATGCAGAAACAGTGACGATCCGCCGTGCCCGCACCGGTGATGTTCCCGCGCTGCGCCGCCTGCTCGACCAGTACGTGCAGCAGCGGATCCTGCTCGACAAAGCGCCGGTCGTCCTTTATGAGGACATCCAGGAGTTCTGGGTCGCGGAACGCGCCTCGGACGGCCAGGTCGTCGGCTGCGGAGCCCTCCACGTGATGTGGGAAGACCTCGCCGAAGTGCGCACTCTCGCCGTCGATCGGGAGTTGAAGGGCGCGGGTGTCGGCCATCGCGTGCTGGAGCAGTTGTTGCGCACGGCCCGCGAGGTCGGCGTGAGCCGGGTTTTCTGCCTGACCTTCGAAGTGGACTTCTTCCGCAAGCACGGGTTCGTCGAGATCGGCGAGACGCCCGTCGAGACGGATGTCTACATGGAGCTGCTGCGTTCCTATGACGAGGGCGTCGCGGAGTTCCTGGGTCTCGAACGAGTGAAGCCGAACACCTTGGGCAACAGTCGGATGCTTCTGCACCTCTGATCGATCACCCGCGGCTTTTCCCGTGCTCTGCCCGCCTGTGGCCTATGTCCGAATCGCGCACGTTTCCCGCCTCGTTGCGGTCTCGAACCTCTCCCCGGGGGTTTGTGTTTTTCAGGCAAAAGCGGTTTCCTTTCCGCGTACTGCTTTTCGATGAAAGGAAATCCCGGTGGCACAGAAGGTTCAGGTCCTTCTTGTCGACGACCTCGACGGTGGCGAGGCGGACGAGACGGTGACGTTCGCTCTGGATGGCAAGACCTACGAGATCGACCTCACCACCGCCAACGCTGAAAAGCTCCGCGGCCTGCTCGACCCGTACACCAAGGGCGGCCGCCGTACCGGTGGCCGTGCGACCGCGGCCCGTGGCTCCAAGGCCCGCGCGGCCGCGACGGCCGGCAGCACGGACACCGCCGAGATCCGCGCCTGGGCCAAGGCCCAGGGGCTCAACGTCAACGACCGCGGCCGTGTCCCGGCCGACATCCGCGAGGCCTACGAGAACCGCTGACCCGCGGCTTCCCGTAGGGGCGTACGTCGCCTCAGGCGCGCCCGGTGGCATTCCGTCGCCGCCGCCGCCACCAGGCGTACGAGATCGGGCCCGGCAGTGCCTTTTCCACGACTGGGCCCGGCGGCCCGCCCGGGACCGGGCAGGGCCGGCAGCAGTGCCTCACACCCCTGCTCGGGGGGTCGCAACCACACAGCGGCCCCCCGAGGGCTTTTTCCCGGGGGCGTCCCCGGGGGGATCGGGGCGGTGATCCGGCCCCCCGCACCCAGGGCGGTGAGATCGAGGGCGACCCCGCCCCACTCCAGCCAGTCGAGCAGCCCGTCCAGCTCCTCCGCGCTCCCCGCGGCCACCAGGAACCGCATCCGCCGCCCCGTCAGCGCGACCGGACCCGTGGCGACCGGCCCGCGCAGCAGCGCCGCCCCCGCGTCGGACGGCAGGTCCAGCACGTCGAACCGGATCCCCGTGGCGAGCAGTGCGGGCGTCCCGCCCAGGACGGTCCAGCCGAGCACCCGCTCGTACCAGCCGGCGCGGGTGTCCCCCTCGGGCGGCCTCCGAGGCCCGGGAACGATCCGGGCCGGGGGTCCCCCCGGGCGGAGTCCGGACGAGGTCGTCGGGGAGATCGGCGGCGAGGTCGGCGAAGAGGTCGGCGAAGAGGTCGGCACGGAAGTCTGCGGGACGGTTGCGGCCATGTCCGGAGCAACTCTCGAAACGTCCCTGGGTTACGGTCGGTGTGACACACCGCGCTCACGCCGATGCGGAACGTAAACATCCGTGAGGCCGGAGTCCCGCATTCGGGACGGAACCGTGTTCGCCCTTAGCGGAGGGAACCGGTGCCACCGGCATGGAGTGTCAGTCCTTACGGGTAAGACATTCCTAGTGGATCGGGGCGACACGCTGATTTGAACGGCTTCCGTTCGCCATCGGCGTACACGCATGACGGGTATCTGCCTGGCCTGCGGGAACATCGTCTCGCACCATCGAGTTGGAGCAGTAGTCGGCTCTAACAGCCGGTTTTCCTCACCGACGTGGGGGTGAGCCGTGGACGGATGTCGGCAGTTGGAATGAGCTGTCCCGCCCCACGGGACTAGCATGCGGAAGGACAGGGCGGGGACCGACCCCGAACTGCCCGACCGCTCTGAGGAGCGATAAACGATGTTCGAGAGGTTCACCGACCGCGCGCGGCGGGTTGTCGTCCTGGCTCAGGAAGAAGCCCGGATGCTCAACCACAACTACATCGGCACTGAGCACATCCTCCTGGGCTTGATCCACGAGGGTGAGGGTGTCGCCGCTAAGGCCCTGGAGAGCCTCGGGATTTCGCTCGAGGCTGTTCGCCAGCAGGTTGAGGAGATCATCGGTCAGGGGCAGCAGGCCCCGTCCGGCCACATCCCCTTCACCCCGCGGGCGAAGAAGGTCCTGGAGCTGTCGCTCCGAGAGGCCCTCCAGCTCGGCCACAACTACATCGGCACCGAGCACATCCTGCTCGGCCTGATCCGCGAGGGCGAGGGCGTCGCCGCCCAGGTCCTCGTGAAGCTGGGCGCCGATCTCAACCGAGTCCGGCAGCAGGTCATCCAGCTGCTCTCCGGCTACACCGGGGGCGGCAAGGAGTCGGCCACGGCCGGCGGCCCGGCCGAGGGCACGCCCTCGACCTCGCTGGTCCTCGACCAGTTCGGCCGCAACCTCACCCAGGCGGCCCGCGAATCCAAGCTCGACCCGGTCATCGGGCGCGAGAAGGAGATCGAGCGGGTCATGCAGGTGCTGTCCCGCCGGACCAAGAACAACCCGGTCCTCATCGGCGAGCCCGGCGTCGGCAAGACCGCCGTCGTCGAGGGCCTGGCCCAGGCGATCGTCAAGGGCGAGGTCCCCGAGACCCTCAAGGACAAGCACCTCTACACGCTTGACCTGGGTGCCCTGGTCGCCGGTTCCCGCTACCGCGGTGACTTCGAGGAGCGCCTGAAGAAGGTGCTCAAGGAGATCCGCACCCGCGGCGACATCATCCTGTTCATCGACGAGCTCCACACCCTCGTGGGTGCGGGCGCCGCCGAGGGCGCGATCGACGCCGCCAGCATCCTCAAGCCCATGCTGGCCCGTGGTGAGCTCCAGACCATCGGTGCCACGACGCTGGACGAGTACCGCAAGCACCTCGAGAAGGACGCGGCCCTCGAGCGCCGCTTCCAGCCGATCCAGGTGGCGGAGCCTTCCCTCCCCCACACGATCGAGATCCTCAAGGGCCTGCGCGACCGTTACGAGGCCCACCACCGCGTCTCCATCACGGACGAGGCCCTCGTCCAGGCGGCGACGCTGGCCGACCGGTACATCTCGGACCGCTTCCTCCCGGACAAGGCGATCGACCTGATCGACGAGGCCGGCTCCCGGATGCGCATCCGCCGGATGACCGCGCCGCCGGACCTCCGCGAGTTCGACGAGAAGATCGCGGCCGTGCGTCGCGACAAGGAGTCGGCCATCGACTCCCAGGACTTCGAGAAGGCGGCCTCTCTCCGCGACAAGGAGAAGCAGCTGCTGGCGGCGAAGACCAAGCGCGAGAAGGAATGGAAGGCCGGCGACATGGACGTCGTCGCCGAGGTCGACGGCGAGCTCATCGCCGAAGTCCTCGCGACCGCGACCGGCATTCCCGTCTTCAAGCTCACCGAGGAGGAGTCCTCGCGACTGCTCCGCATGGAGGACGAGCTCCACCGTCGGGTCATCGGCCAGAAGGACGCCATCAAGGCGCTCTCCCAGGCGATCCGCCGTACCCGTGCGGGTCTGAAGGACCCGAAGCGCCCGGGTGGCTCGTTCATCTTCGCCGGTCCGTCCGGTGTCGGTAAGACCGAGCTCTCCAAGACGCTCGCCGAATTCCTCTTCGGCGACGAGGACGCGCTGATCTCCCTCGACATGTCGGAGTTCAGCGAGAAGCACACGGTTTCCCGTCTCTTCGGTTCGCCCCCCGGTTACGTGGGCTACGAAGAGGGCGGCCAGCTCACCGAGAAGGTGCGCCGGAAGCCGTTCTCCGTCGTCCTCTTCGACGAGGTCGAGAAGGCCCACCCGGATATCTTCAATTCCCTTCTCCAGATCCTGGAAGACGGTCGACTGACCGACTCCCAGGGCCGGGTCGTGGACTTCAAGAACACGGTCATCATCATGACGACCAACCTGGGTACCCGGGACATCTCGAAGGGCTTCAACCTGGGCTTCGCGGCTCAGGGCGACACCAAGACCGGCTACGACCGGATGAAGGCGAAGGTCAACGAAGAGCTCAAGCAGCACTTCCGGCCCGAGTTCCTCAACCGTGTCGACGACACGGTCGTCTTCCACCAGCTCACGCAGGAAGACATCATCCAGATCGTCGACCTGATGATCGCCAAGGTGGACGAGCGCCTCAAGGACCGCGACATGGGCATCGAGCTCAGCGGTGACGCGAAGCAGCTCCTGGCCAAGCGCGGCTACGACCCGATCATGGGTGCGCGCCCGCTGCGCCGGACCATCCAGCGCGAGATCGAGGACATGCTGTCGGAGAAGATCCTCTTCGGCGAGCTGCGCCCCGGTCACATCGTGGTCGTGGGTGTGGAGGGTGAGGGCGAGGAAGCCAAGTTCACCTTCCGCGGCGAGGAGAAGTCGGCTCTGCCGGACCTCCCCCCGATCGAGGCCACGGGCTCCGGCCCGGACCTGTCGAAGGGCGCGTAACGCGATAGCAGTGCCAAGGGGCGGCCCCGGGACCGAAAGGTTCCGGGGCCGCCCCTTTGGGCTGCCCGCCCGGTTGTCCGATCGGTTGCCCGCCGAAGGTCCCGAACCCACCCGCCGAAGGTCCCGGGCCGGTGACAAGCCGCACAGAACAAATCGGACGTACTAGGTGGTTTCGTAGATCCAATGGGCCCCGGAAGGTGCCCTCCGCCCCAGGTGGGAGGCGCGTCAACAGGCCGCGCAGCCTTGGGCCGGCTACGAGACCGGGTAGTAATCGGGCGGTTTGGGGAAGTTCGGGGGCTCGGGTTACCAAGGCGGGGCCAGCCCGGTACGCGCTTCATCGTGCCGGGTCACTTCATGCCCGTAGCGGCGTGAACCCGCCCCTGTCCCCGGCCCCGGAGGTCTCCTTCATGTTCGCGAAGCGCGTCAGCACCCGTCGTACCCGTATCGCCGTCGGCGCCACCGCTCTCGGTGCCGTGCTTGCCCTGGGAGCCGGGACGACCGCCGCGTTCGCCGACACGACGCAGACCGCCGCGCAGGCGCCCAAGGCCGCCCCCGACGCGAAGGCCTCCCTGTGGGAGAAGCCGGTGGACAAGTACACGCTGTCCGCGACCTTCGGCAAGGGCGGCACCATGTGGTCCCACAAGCACTCCGGCCAGGACTTCGCCGTCCCGTCCGGCACCCCGGTGGACGCCGTTTCCGCGGGCACCGTCGTCAAGGCCGGCCCCAACGGCGGCGGCGACGGTCCGGCGTACGGCAACGCCATCGTGATCAAGCACGCGAACAAGACGTACTCGCAGTACGCGCACCTCTCGAAGATCAAGGTCAGGATCGGCCAGAAGGTCACCAAGGGCCAGCAGATCGCCCTGTCCGGCAACACCGGAAACTCCAGCGGCCCGCACCTGCACTTCGAGATCCGCACCACGCCGAACTACGGCTCGGCCATCAACCCGATGACCTTCCTGCGCAACGCAGGCGTCACGGTCTGACCTGACACCCCGAAGCCCGGACGACCATACGGTCGTCCGGGCTTCGTCGTTCGGTCGTTCGATCAGCGGCTCAGCCGACGATCCACCCGTGGATGCACTTGGCCTTCGTCGCGTCGTCGAGGGTGCCGGCCTGGTACGCGGCGGCCAGCTCCGCCGAGAACCCGACCTCGTAGACCCGCACCGATTTGATGGCGCCCTGCCAGTCGCCCGCCCAGGCGTTGGCGTGGCGGGAACGGCCCAGCTGCAGCGGGCCCGAGTTCTTCCAGATCCCCGGGACCGGGGCCTCGGCGGCCTTCTTGCCCTCCACGTAGAGGGCGATCGTCTTCTTCTCGGCGTCGTAGGTGGCGAGCAGCGACGTCGTGGTCTTGACCGTCTTGAGCCCTTCGGCCGCGACGGTCACCAGGGTGGGCTTCTCGCTCTTGTCGGAGGTCCGCACGCGGAACACCCAGGCCTGCTTGCCGTTCACCTCGTCGGCGCCCAGCTCGAACGCGAACGACTCCCCGGTGCCCTGGCTCACGGCGATGTGCGGGCCCTTCGCGCCGGAGGAGTTGTGGACGCGGGCCGTGAGGGTGAAGCCCTTCTCCGTGTCCACCGCGGCCTTGGTGGCCTGCGCGTACGACTCCGGATTCCCCTTGAGGCGCAGCTCGTGACGAGTGCCGACCTTGGGCACGGAGGCGTCGTTGCCCATGCGGATGTGGACCTTGCCGACGCTGTCGCGCAGCTGCGAGGGGTCTTCGGCGAGGGTGGGGGAGTAGGTCTTCGTCGGGCTCGCGCCGGGCTTGGGCGAGGAGGACGGCTGCACGTTCTCGGCGACGTCCTTGGAGCCGTCGTCTTCCGCGTTGTCGCCCTTCAGCAGCATGAACGTTCCACCGCCGGCCAGCAGCAGCAGGACGGCCACCGCTCCGCCCACCATCCAGAGCCGCTTCTTGCGCCGCTCCGCGGCCGAGCGGTCCGCCATGGCCTCCCAGTCCGGCTGCTCGACGGAGGGTATGCCGGGCAGCCCCTGGTCGGGCCCGACCGGGCCGGGATCCTGCGGGAACACCGGCGGGGGGCCGAAGCCGCCGCCCGCGGGCGCGTTCGGCGGGTAGCCGTAACCACCGCCCTGCGGGTACCCGTACCCGCCGTCCTGGCCGGGGGCATTGGGCGGGAAGCCGTAGCCGCCTTGCGCGGGGGGGCCCGGCGGGAACCCGTAGCCGCCGCTCCCCGGGGCGGGCTCGGGCTGCGGATTGCTGGAGGGATTCGTGCCGTCGGTCATGCCTGGGATGCTAAGTCACGCGCCCGTGGGGGCGTAGGGCCAGGGCCCGGACACCCCGGCGCCGCCGGAGTCGGGTATGCGTCGGGGCGTCCCCGCAGCGCGTCGAACGCAACCGCCCTCGGCCCTTCGACCCCTGGAAACGTTCGACGCCCGAGGAGACGCCCCGGCGCGCGGCCGGCCCCGCCGGCTCCTGACGACGCCGCCCGAGGGGCGCAGCCAACCGGCGGCCGGCCCCGGCGAACCCCACGCGCGGGCCGCGCCGGGTCGGGGCGGGCCGCTGCGCGGAGCCTTCCCCCACCCCGCCCCTTCCCGAAACCGGGGCTCCGCCCCAGACCCTCCCCCACACTCCGTCCGGGGGGACCCCCGCGCCTCAAAAACGCCGGCGAGGCTGGATTTCCGTGCCCGGCGCAGCCAAGGCCGGGGCGGCGCCGCGCAGCCACCCGGTGCCGCCCCGGAACCCCTACGGCAGCTGGACCACCGGGAAGCTGCCCGTGGTCGTCGGGGCGTGTTCCGGGAGCCACAGCACCGCCACCGCGCCCGCCGCGCTGCTCCCGGAGCCACCCGCCGGGGCCGCCACGTTGCGGAATGTCAGCCTGGCGCCCAGTACCCGCGCCTGGCCCTCCGCGATGGTCAGCCCGAGCCCGTGCCCCACGCCCGCCCGGTCCGTCGACCCGGTCCGGAAACGGCTCGGCCCCTCGCGCAGCAGCGCCTCCGGGAAGCCCGGCCCGTGGTCGCGGATCCGTACGACCCGGCCCTCCACGTCGACCTGGATCGGCGACTGCCCGTACCGCGAGGCATTGGCCAGCAGGTTCCCCAGGATCCGCTCCAGCCGGCGCGGGTCGGTGCTGACCATCTCGTCCGCGACCACCCGCACCGAAGCCTCCGGCATCAGGGCCTTCACCCGGCGGCTCACGAACTCGCCCAGCGCCACGTCCTGGAGCTCCGCCCGCTCGGACGCGCTGTCCAGCCGGGCCACCTCCAGTACGTCCTCGACCAGCGCGCGCAGCGCCTGCGCCCGGTCCCGCACCAGCTCGGTCGGCCGCCCCGGAGGCAGCAGTTCCGCCGCCGTGAGCAGGCCCGTCACCGGGGTGCGCAGTTCGTGCGCGATGTCCGCGGTGACCCGCCGCTCGGCCTCCAGCCGCTGCTGGAGCGCGTCGGCCATGGCGTCCACGGCCCGCGCGAGGTCGTCCGTCTCGTCGCGTACGACGCCCCCGACCGCGTCCCGTACGCGTACCTCGGGATCCCCGTGCGCCACCCGCTGCGCGGCCGCCGCGGCCTTGCGCAGCCGGCGCGAGATCTGCCCGCCGATGAGCACGCCGAGCGCCGAGCCGCCGATGACCACGGCGAGGGAGCCGACGACGAGGGCCCGGTCCAGGTCGCGCACCATGTTGGCGCTCTCGCGGAACTGCGTGTGCAGCGACAGCACCTGCCCGTTGCCGAGCGGTACGGCTGCCCACACCTCCGGCAGCCCGTGCGGGTTCTCCTGCACGAAGGTGCCGCGCCGCCCGGACCGCGCCTTCTCGCGCAGCTGCACGGGCAGCTCCGGGTCGTTGACCTTGGCGCCCATCATCGGCTTGCGCCCCGAGTCGGCGTTGCGGGAGATGAACTGCACCCGGTCCAGCTGGGTCTCGCGGGCGCTCTCCAGCATCGACACCCGGGCAGCGCTGTGCACCACCAGGCTCAGCGCGACGGCGGTGAGTGCGCCGACGGCCGCGATGGCGAGCGTGATCTTCCAGCGGATCCCCGTACGGAGGGTGAACCGTCTCATGCCTGTCTTCTCGTGTGGCGAGCCCCGGTCGAGGCCGGGTGAGGAAGGGGAAGATGCCCCTCAACGTCCGCGAGTGGACGTGCGAGAGCTGCGGGACGACCCACGACCGGGACGAGAACGCGGCTGTCGATCTTCTGGCCGCCGGGCCGGCGGTCGCTGCCTGTGGAACGGGTGCAAGACCTCAATGGGAGTCCTCCTCTCGGCCGGGGCGGTCCGTGGTGAAGCAGGAAACCCCACCCCGTGAGGGTGGGAACCCCCTCCCGGTAGGGAGGGGGCGAAGTCAAGCCTTGAGCTTGTATCCGAAGCCCCGGACCGTTTCGATCCGGTCCTGCCCGATCTTGGTGCGCAGCCGCTGGACGTGGACGTCGACGACGCGGGTGTCGCCGCCCCAGTCGTAGTCCCAGACCCGTTCCAGCAGGCGGTCGCGCGACAGTACGGTGCCGGGCGCGGAGGAGAACTCCAGCAGCAGCCGCATCTCGGTCGGAGTCAGCGCCACCGCCGCGCCCGCCTTCCGGACCTCCATGCCCTCGGTGTCGACCTCCAGGTCGCCGAAGGACAGCACCCCGCGCTCCCCGTCCGGGCCGTCGCCGTCGGCGCCCGACCCTCCGTTCTGCGGGCCGCCGGCGTGGCCGAAGCGGCGCAGTACGGCGCGGATGCGGGCGACGAGCACGGAGCCGTCGAAGGGCTTGGTGACGTAGTCGTCGGCGCCCGCCTCCAGGCCCAGCACCACGTCGATGCTGTCGGCGCGCGCCGACAGCATGATCACGGGGACGGTGGACTCGTCGCGGATGCGACGGCACAGGCTCACGCCGTCCATGCCGGGGACCATCACGTCGAGCAGGGCGATGTCGGGCCGGTTGGCCCGGAAGGACTCCAGGCCGGACAGCCCGTCGGGCATGGCGGTGACCACGAACCCGTCGCGTTCCAGCGCCAGGGTCGTGGCCTCGCGGATGACGTCGTCGTCCTCGACGAACAGGACATGGGTCTCGGCCATGCGGAAGCCTCGCCTCAGTTCTTCTGGGTCACGGCCGGAGCGGGCTGGCCCCCGCCGTCGACCACATTGCTGTACTCCGAGTGAACTCGGTCCTGCTCGGCGAACCTCTGCCCGTTCCAGTGGTAGGTGATCACGTCCTCGCCCGACGGATACGCGAGCGCGTCGCTCTTTCCGTAGACCTGCTTCGTGACCACCAGATCGCCCCGGTCGATCTCCGCGTAGATGGGCGGCTGTTCGTCCGAGAAGACATTCTCGTACGTGCCGCCGTCCGCCCTGTACACGTACGAGCCGCGGCCAAGCGCGTCGACGCAGGACAGGACGTTGACGACGATGTCGACGACGGGGCTGCCGGTGACCCGGCCGTAGCTCACGTCCACCGGGTACTCCTTGCCCGAGCAGGGCTTGAGGTCCCGCTTCACCGCGGCGCTGACCTTGGGGTCCGCCAGCAGGAGCTTGACGGGGTCGACCTTCTTCAGGGGCTGGTCGAAGGGGGCGGTGGAGGGCGAGCCGGGGTCCTTGACCTCCGTCGACGATTCGGAGGAGGGGGAGGGCGAGGGCGAGGAGGACTCCGCCGGCGCCGCCGTGCCGGCCTTGGCCACGGCCTCGCTGCGGGCGGGCCCGCCGTCGCGCAGGCCGGTGCCGCCGGTGGAGCAGCCGACCGCGAACACGGCGGTGCCGACGAGGACGATCGTCCCCGCCGACACCAGTGCCAGCGAACTGCCGGTCAGGCCCGTCAGACCGCCGTCTTGGCCGTTCAGGCCGCGCACCGCTCACGCCCCTCGTACCGGATGGTGTGGTCACCGCGTTCCAGCGCGCGCATGTCCAGATCCCGGCTCTCCAGTTCCTGCCGGAGGCGGGCCAGCGCGCGATGCAGAGTGCTCTTCACGGTACCCGTCGACATCCCGAGCGCGGCAGCCGTCTCCTCGGTGCTCATCTGCTCCCAGTGTCGCAGCACGACCACACTGCGCTGCTTGGGCGCGAGCACCTTGAGGATGTCCATCAGCAGGGCGCGGTCGGCGCGCTGGTCGGAGCCGTCCTCGACGGAGGCGTCCGGGAGCTGCTCGGTGGGGACCTCTTCGAGCTTGCGGGCACGCCACCACTCGGTGCGGGTGTTGATCATGACCCGGCGGAGGTAGGCGTCGGCCAGCGACTTGTCCGCGATGCCGTCCCAGCGGCCGTAGGTGCGCACGAGCGCGGTCTGCAGGAGGTCCTGCGCGTCCGTGGGGTCCGGGACCAGGCGCCGGGCACTGCGCAGCAGGGCGTCCTGCCGGGTGCGTACGTACTCTTCGAATTCGAGTACCTCACCGTGCGCCATCTCAACCGCCTCCACTGCCGTTCCCCCGGTCATCCGCTGTCTTACGGATTCGACGGTACGGAGGGGTTGTCACGGGCCTGTGCGGGCCAGCCTTCGGTGGGCGCACGGACACCCATAGGTTGTGTAACAGCGGCTGTGAGCTGGGGTTTCCCGGCAAAAAGCGGAATGGTTGAGTCGGCTACCAGTCTGGCCCCGGCCGGTGGTGACGCACCTTCGGATCCCGTCGTCGGCGCGTTACCGCGGCGTCGTCTCCCCTTCGCCCTCAGGTCATCGGAAGCCGGTACGAGGATCCGGCGAGGGGCTCCACCAGCCCGTCGGCGACCAGCCCGTCCAGCGCCCGCGCCCGCTGCACCGGCTCGTCCCAGACCGTGTCGAGCACGGCCTGCGGTACGGGTCCCACGGCCTCCCGGAGCACGGCGAGCAGCCTGCCGCGCACCTGCCGGTCCGTTCCCGCGTACGTCTGCCCGCGCCGCGGCGGTCCCTCGTGCGCCGGCTTCCCGGCGAGGCGCCAGGCGCACAGCCCGGCCACCGGGCAGCGGGCGCAGTCCGGGCTCTTGGCGGTGCACACCAGCGCGCCGAGCTCCATCGAGGCCGCCGCCCAGCGGGCCGCGGTCTCCTCGTCCTCGGGCAGCAGGGCCCGGGCCAGGCGCCGCTCGGCGGCCGTGGTGGCGTTCGGCGGGTACTCGACCCCGGTGGCGGTGCGCGCGAAGACCCGCCGCACGTTCGTGTCGAGAACGGCGTGCCGCTGCCCGTACGCGAAGGAGGCCACGGCGGCCGCGGTGTACTCGCCGATCCCGGGCAGTGCCAGCAGCTGCGCGTGCTCCCGCGGTACGTCGCCCCCGTGCCGCTCCGTTATCGCGACGGCCGCGCCGTGCAGCCGCAGGGCCCGGCGGGGGTAGCCGAGCCGCCCCCAGGCCCGTACGGCCTCGCCGGGGGCCTCGGCGGCCAGGTCGGCGGGGCGCGGCCAGCGGGCGATCCACTGCTCGTAGACCGGCAGGACCCGGTTGACGGGGGTCTGCTGGAGCATGAACTCGCTGACCATGACCCCCCAGGGGCCGGCCTCGGGGCGGCGCCAGGGCAGGTCGCGGGCGTGCTCGTCGAACCACGCGATGACGGGGGAGTGCAGCGCGTGGGAGGCGGCGGAGTCGGGGGACGCGGGTGCGGGTGCGGATGCAGTCATGGCAGACGGCATCCTGGCACGTTTCGGGGGCAGGGGGTGTCCTGGCGTGTCCGGTTCGGGCCGGTGAACCAGACGGCGGCGCGGACCCCGCTGGCCCGCATGGCGCCGATGACCGTACCGATCGGGCCGGCGAGCGCGAGGACGACGAGGGCGGCCAGTGAACCGCCCAGCAGCAGGCCCATCGCCACGTCGTGCGGATAGTGCACGCCGACGTAGACGCGGGAGAAGGCCATCAGCAGCGCGAGAGGCACGGTCAGGAGCGCCAGGCGGGGGACGGCGATGGCCAGCGTGACGGCGGCGGCGCCCGCGATGGCCGCGTGGTTGCTCGGGAACGACCAGTCTCCGACGGCGGGGCACTTGATCAGCGAGGCCGCGGCTCCCGCGACGGCCCGGCAGGGCCGCTCCTCGTCCACGGTCGACTTCACGACCTCGGACGCGACGTACGCGACGGCGGTGGCCAGTGGCGCGAGGACGGCGAGTGCCACCGGGCGGGGGCCGCCCGGCAGTCCGCGCGAGCGCCACCACACGGCTGTGAAGAGCAGCCCGAACAGCAGGAGCCCGTACTCCGTCCAGACCTCGAACGCCGACTGCGCCCAGGTGGGCGTGGAATGGGCGAAGTCGGTGATGTCGCGGTAGAGGTCCGAGCTGTCCATGGTGACCGACCGTACGCACGGAGGCATCGGCGGGGCATCAGACCCTTGGCCGATTTCGGACCATTCCGGTTCCGCCCGCAGGATGATCATCGGCAAATCGAGTCCGCTGCGCGGCATGTGGGGCACTGATCGGGCCGCGAATTCTCGTAAGGTTCCGTCCGTGGGATCTCTGCGCAATCCGGTCGGGCCGCTCCCCTCCTCCATCTACTGGCGACGGAGGGCTGTGCTGGCGTCCGTCGTCGCGCTCCTCGCGCTCCTCGCCGTATGGACCGTCAGTTCCGGCGGGGGGAAGACCAGTACGAACGGGAAGGGCCAGAAGGGCCCCGACGCCGTCCCCGCGATCACTCCCGGGCCCTCCGGAACGGGACCGGCCATCGGTACCGCCCCGGGCGGCCGCACGGAGTCCTCGGGCGGCGGCGGGAGCACCGGTTCCGAGGGCGGCACGGGCGGCGCGGGCGCCGGCAAGAACGGCGACCCGGGCGCCGGTACGGGCTCCGGCGGAGCCGCGGCCTCCGGCGGCTCCGGGGGCGGCCCGGCGGCCGTCCCGGCGGACTCCCCGCTCCCCACCTGCGCGCCGGGTGCGCTGCAGTGGGAGGTCAAGAGCGTGAAGAACGAGTACGAGGCGAACGAGAAGCCCCGCCTCGAACTGGTCGCCCGCAACATCTCCGGCACCACCTGCAAGGTCGACCTCGGCCCGAAGCAGGCGGTCCTGACCATCCTTCAGGCGACGACCAGCAAGGCGGTCTGGTCCTCGGCGGACTGCCCGACGGGCGCGGGCAACGCGTTCTTCCGCCTCCCGGCGGGCGGCGAAACGAAGCAGCCGCTGGACTGGGACCGGCACTTCAGCGCGCCGGACCAGTGCCAGTCGCCTCCGGCGGGGTCTGCGGTGCCGGACACGTACGTGGTCGAGGTCAAGTCACCCGGCATGCCGGTGGCCCGAACCTCGTTCGTCCTCAAGCGGGACTAGCGGCCGCGGACCGTTGCCGGAGGCTCCGCCCCCGGACCCTCCCCCAGACTTCGTCCGGGGGGACCCCCAGCGCCTCAAACGCCGGCGAGGCTGGATTTGGCCGACCGGGCTGGTTTGCCGCGCAGCGTCTTTTATAGGGT
>NZ_JBHWJY010000072.1:16363-44379 GCF_042731135.1 Streptomyces sp. NPDC059874 | reverse complement strand
CCGGGGCGCCACCCCACCCGGCCCGTCGGCTCGCCGTTCGCGCGATCGGGCGCGGTAGGTCAATTAGCCGCGCCCCTGCGTTCCGGAGCTTTCCCCCCCTGCTGCAAGGCGGTTCACAAGGGGAAGTCGTTCTTCCATGGGGCGTCGAGGGTGTCTGGATCTACTCCTAGATTCCTGACCGCCTCATCGACTTCCGGCAATTCGTGCACGGTTGCAACAAGGCTGCGCGAAATGTCTCCTTCGGAGAAGCATTCGTCGTTGTCGACGACGCTTCTGGGGATTTCTACCGTCGATACGCGAAAAGTGCCGTCTTGTGAAGGGAACACCCAAACCCAGGAGTACAGCTCATCGGAACTTGCTTCGCGTCGTGCGGATACCGTCGAGCGGGACATGGTCAAGCGGTTGGCGACCTTGGGTCTCATTCTTCGCCATCTACCTTTCTCCAGAATATTCGTATGATAGATCCCCTGTAGGGGGAGTCTTCGTATGTGTGAATTTGCAGGTGGGGGCGGTTTCCGTCCTTGTTGTCTGCCCCATGGCCCAAAACTCGGCCGGTTCGTCCATGGAATTGGGCACGGGCCAAGGCCCAGGGGATCGGACCACGTGTGGGGGTTGTGGACGTGCGTGGCCGGGTTGGGGGCGGGGGTGAGGCCGAGGGGGTCCGGGGAGAGGTAGCGGGCGGTTTCGGGGTCGTAGGTGCGGAAGTAGTTGTGGTGGAGGCCGGTTTCGGGGTCGAAGTACTGGCCCGGGAAGCGGAGGGGGGTGTAGGCGGTGGCGTTGCGGGTCCAGGTGGTGGAGCCCCAGAGGGTGGAGCGGGTGCGCCAGGCGATGTCGCCCGATTCGTCGATCAGTTCGCGCGGGGTGCCGATGAGGTCCGTGACGATGGCGAAGAAGCGATCGTCGGTGGTGCCGAGGACGCGTTCCGCCTGGGTGAGGGGGTGCAGGCCGTCGTGGGTCCAGGTGAGGGTGACCTGGCTGGTGGACTCCTCGCACAGGGTGGTGCCGTCCCACGTGAAGAGGGTTTCCTCCGCCACCTCGCCGGTGGGGGTGAGGCGTTGTTTGGCCGTGCGGCGGGAGAGGGCGTCGTAGCGGTAGCGCCAGCGCGTGCCGTCGGGGGTGGTGACCCCTGTCATGCGGTCTTCTGCGTCCCACTTGTAGTGCCAGGTGTCGGGCTTGCGGGAGAGGCGGGTCTTCTGGCGAAGGACGGTGCGGCCGAGGGCGTCGTGTTCGTAGCGGATCGCGCCGGCGCGGGTGATGCGGGTGCCCTGGTACTCCCGTGGGCCCTGGGCATCGCTGCCTGGGTGGCGGGACGGCCAGGAGGCGCTGGTCTGGTTGCCGGCCTCGTCGTAGGCGTAGCGCTCCGACCAATTGGCCGCGTTGACGGCGGTTACCCGGGCCGTCGAGTCCAGGGTGAAGGTGTGGGGACCGGCCAGCGTGTCGTCGATCTCGGTGAGGGCGCCGTCGGAGCGATAGCTGTAGCCACGGCGCTGCAGGGTGCGCCCGTCCTGGCCGACTACGTGCTGGTCGGTGAGGCGGCCGAGGGGGTCGTAGTCGTGGGTGAGGGCCGGCTCTGAGCCCATGGTGCGGGTGAGCTCGCGGCCCACCGCGTCGCGCTCGAAGGCGATCGTGCGGCCCGAGGTGGTGAGGTGAGTGCGTTGGCCGACCGCGTTGTACGTCCAGTGCGACTGGGCGCCGGTGGGCGTGGTGCGGCCGGTGCGGCGGCCCAGCGTGTCGTACGTGTAGGAGACGGTTCGGCCGTCGGTGGTTTCCGAGACGAGGCGGCCGTAGGGATCGCGCTGGCGCGTCAGCACCGTTCCGTCCGGGGTGACTGCCCGAGCGAGTTCGCCGAAGACGTCGTACTCGTACGAGGTGCTGCCGTCCGGCCTCTCCTTGCGGAGGAGTTGAATACGGAACTTTCGGAGGAGTTCGGCGGGGTAAATGGCCAAACAGGCCCGCATAACCAGTCCGCCGGGGGCATGCCATGGGGCGGCTCTGGCGAGACACGCTTCAAGTAGGCCAGGTTCTGGCCTACTTGCCGGCTACAGTCGGGCTTGGCCGTGCCGGTGTGCGGTCGGGATGTGGTTTTCGTGGCGGCGAAGGGGTGGACGGGCGTGTTGCGAGGGCTTACGACGGTCAGTTTCTGGGCCGATGATCTGCACGCGGCGAAGCGTTGGTATTCCGAACTGCTGGGTGTGGAGGCGTACTTCGAACGCCCCGGGTACGCCGAGTTCCGGCTGGGGGACTACCAGCACGAGTTGGGCCTGATCGACCGCCGGTACGCGCCCGCCGGGGCGGCGGCCGGGCCCGGTGGGGCCGTTGTGTACTGGCACGTGGACGACGTGCGGGCCGTCTTCGAGAAGCTGCTGGCCATGGGCGCGAAGGAGTACGAGGGCCCGGTGGAGCGGGGCCCCGGTTTCGTCACCGCTTCGGTGGTCGACCCCTTCGGCAACGTCCTGGGCATCATGTACAACGCGCACTACCTGGAGATCCTGGGCGAGACGGGCGCGGCCGACGCGTGAGCGGCAGGGGCCGGTGCGTCCCGCGATCACGCGAAGGCCATCGAGGGCGATCAGGAGGCCGTTGAACGAGCGAAGGGCCTGGCCGGCGAGAACAATGGTGGGCGTGGAGCTTTTCGAGCGGGCCGTGGCCGCTCTGTCCGCCGAACATCCGGACGACGAGCGGGGCCGCATGCTGCGCTCCCTGGGGGTGAAGACCGGAGGCAAGTTCTACGCCTTCGCCACCGAGGAGGACGTCGTGGTCAAGCTGCCTGCCGCACGGGTCGCCGAGCTTGTCGCGGCGGGGGTCGGTCAGCCGTGTGAGACGCGTCCCGGGCACCCGATGAGGGAGTGGGTCCGGCTCGTGCCGGCTGACGTGGACGGGTGCCTGGCCCACTTGCGGGAAGCCCGGGCGTTCGTGGCGGCGTCGGCCGCATCGTGACCCGGCCCCGGCCCCGGCCCCGGCCCCCCGTACCCGGAGCGCGGACAGCCCCAGGCCTGGTGGCGTGGGGGTTGGCGAGAGCCGATGGAGGCATCGCCATCCCCGAGGCCCGCAGGCCCCCGGCGCGCTCGTGCCGTCGTGCCCCGCCGCCACGTGTGCGGCGGGGCATGCAGGGTGACCCGGTGGACGCGGGGCGCCATGTCGACGCCCTTGGGCGCCCTTGACGCCCTTGGACGGTCCGGGCCGGACGGGACCTAGTCGTCCCCGCAGATCACGTCGTACGGGCGGCCGACGGCCATGGTGAGCTGCATGGGCTCGGTGGTGCCGGCCGGGCACTCGCTCTTCGTCTTGACGAGGCCGAGCACCTTGTACGTGCCCTTGCCGCGACCGGCGCAGGGGATCTCCTGGGCCTGGTCGCTCACGCAGTCGCCCTTCACCAGCTGACCGCCGCCGGCGCCCGCGTCACCGGGGTGTTCGCCGGACAGATTGCGGCCGCAGACGGTGTTGGTGGGGATGCCGCTGCTCTTGCCGCCGTTGTAGGAGATGCTCACCTCGATCATCAGGTCGGTGCCGGCCGGGCACTGGATCGACCCGGGGAGGATGCTGGCTTCCTTGATGTCGATGGCCTTGAAGGTGGCGCCGGCGTCGGTGCACTTCTGCGGCCGGTAGCCGTCGGGCTGGTTCTTCGGATCCGGGCCGCCGCAGTCGCCGACCTTCCAGGAGCTGGAGGTGTCGGAGGAGGACTCCGGGTTGCCGGGCTCGGCGGACTTGGCCGGGGCGGAGGTCGACGCCGAGGGCTTGGCGTCGCTCTTGGTGCCGTCCGCGAAGAGCACCCTGGAGGCGCCGTAGAGGCCGGCGATGATCACGAAGACCACCACGAGGGTGAGGACGCTGTTGCCCGAGCGGCGCGGCGCGGGCGGCGGCGGGGGTGGGGGCGGGTAGGCCTGGTACGGGTTTGCCATCGCTCCTCCTGGAGGCGGTGGTTGGGCTGGGGGATATGACGCGCGAACGGTGACGCGTCATGAACACCTCATGGTTCCAGGTGTGGGACGCGCACTGGCCGCCGGACCCCTGCCAACGTTGCCGCCGCTGCCGGGAGCGCTCGGTGGGGATGCCGGAGACCGTCAGCCGGGGCGATTCCGGCCCTCCCATCGAGCTCTGGGGCCACCGGCGGTGCCGCTCGTGGCCCCAGACGTGTCGCCGCTGCCCGTCAGCGCACCGAGACGGTGTACGAGGCAGTGTTGTCGGCGGTGTCGGGCTCGATCCCGCCGACCGGGGTCGCGCTGACCGTATTGGTGATCGTGCTCCCCGTGAAGGGTCCGACCGTCACCTGGATGCTGACGGTGGTCTGAGCCCCGGAAGCCAGGTTGCCGAGGTCGCACACCACCGTGCCGGAGTTCCCCGCGGGGGGCGCCGTGCAGCTCCCGCGGGCGGGCGTGACGCTGTTGAAGGTAACCGTGCCCGGCAGCTGGTCGGTCAGTACGACCTGGTGGGCGGGGTTCGGACCGTCATTGATCACGGTGGCCGTGTAGGTGAGGACATTGCCGGGGCGCAACGGGTTCGGGGCGCCCCTGAGCGCGACGCGCAGGTCCGTGACCGGCGTGACGACGGTGATGCTCGCGGAGGCGGGTGCCCCGGCGAGTGTCTGGCCCGAGCTGACGGGACTGGTGGTGTTCTCCTTGATCCCCGTGGACGTGGCCGTCACATTGACGCGGATGGTGCAGGTGCCCGAGGGGCTGAGCGTGGCACCGGACACGCTGATGCTGTTGGAGCCGGGCGTCGCGGTGACGGTGGCATTGGGGCAGTTGTTGGCCACGCCGTTGGGGCCGGCGACGACGAGACCGGCCGGGAGCGGGTCGGTGAAGCCGATGCCGGTGAGCGCCGCGGTGGTGTTCGGGTTTACGAGCGTGAAGGACAGCGGGGTCGTCTCGCCGACCGCGATGGTGGCTGCGCCGAACGCCTTGGTGGTCACGGGTGGGCCGACGATGGTGATGGAGGCCTTGGCGGTGAGTCCTCCAGGACTGAGGGTGGCGGTGTTCTCCCATACTCCGAGCTTGTTGGCGCTCAGCGTGACGGAGAACGTGCAACTGCCCTGCGCGGGCACCATGGCGTTCTCCAGCGTGATGCTGTGCTGCCCCACGGTGAGTGTGCCGTCGCAGGCGCTACTGGTCACGAGCGGCCCGACGGCGTCCAGCGATTCGGGCAGGATGTCGGTGAACCCGGCGGGCTCCGGTTCCAGGGCGCTGTTCGTGAGGGTGAACGTCACCGATGTCAGATCGCGCACGGCGATGCGCGTATCGCTGAAGCTCTTGGTGAAGCCCAGGTCCTCCGGCGCCGCAGCAGCGGGACTCGTGGCCATGAGGCACGATGCCGCGGCCACGGCGACGCCGAGGAGCGAGCGGATCACGAGGGGGACGGGTCTTCTGGAAGCAGACTTTGGAGACTCTGTTGCGCGCATGGCGTTCGCACTCTCTCGGTGGGGGGAGGGGCACGGGCGCTGATCACGCCCGTGGCGAAGGAGATCCGCCCCGGTCCTGAAGGCCAAGCCAACACGCGGTCCGCAGTTCACATTCAAGGCATACGCCACCCCGTCTTCCTAACGGGAGGTCCGGCCGTCAGGTGTCGGCCCGAGGCCCCTGTCGAACGCAATCGCTCGGTCCGGTAATCGCCGTACGCGGAGGCGGCCTTCGTCTGGACCGAGTGCTCCGATCGAGGAACACGCACGTCCGGCGCGAAGGCCGTGAGGATGCCCGGACCGGTCAGAGGATGGCCACCGGGGCGACCGGCGTGCCTACCGCGCCGACGAAGGGTTCCGGCATCGCCGAGAGGAGGAAGGCGTACCGGTTTTCTTCTGCACAGGCTGTGGACAACTTTTCGAGGTTCCAGTTCTGGCCCTGGTGCATGCCCATTTCGACGAGGTCGAGGGCGTGCACCGGGAGCCACAGGTTGTCGATCTCGGGCGGGAAGATCTCAAAGGTGAGGGTGTCGTTGGCGACCGCCGCGACGTCCCGGGCGTGGAACCACTCCGGCGTACGGACGGACAGGCCCGGGGACGGGAATCCGTAGCCGTGCTTGTCGCCCGCCAGGTAGACCTGGATCTGGCCGGTGCGCACCAGGACGATGTCCCCCGCGCGGACCGTGATCCCGCCGAACTCCTCCGCCTCGGCGAGGTCTTCGGGCGTGACGGCGTGGCCGCCCGGGAGGCGGTCGACGCCCTTCGCGCGGGCCACGTCCAGCAGCACCCCGCGCGAGACGATGTGGCCGGCCTTGTCGATGCCGCTGAACTCCGCCCGCCCGTGCGCGGTGATCGAGGACGACGGGCGGCCGTTGTAGATCCGGCCCGAGTGCGAGACGTGCGTGAGGGCGTCCCAGTGGGTGCCGGCCTGGAGGCCCATGGTCACGGCGTCGTCGCTGCACGCCACCGTGCCCGGGCCGAAGAGTTCCTGGTTGATCTGCACCATCGTGTGCAGCGGGTTGATCCGGCCGGGGATCATGCCGGCCTGCACCCCGTCCTCCTTGAGGGGGAGCGCCAGCGGTATCCGGCGGCCACTGCGGATCTCCGCCGCGGCGGCCCGGACGACCTCGTCGGTGATGAGGTTGAGGGTGCCGATCTCGTCTTCGGCGCCCCAGCGGCCCCAGTTGTTGACGCGCTTGGCGATGTCGTGGAACTCGGCGGGCAGGGTCATGGGCGTCGACGGCTCCTTGAGTCGAGAAGGCAACGAGGGCTTGTGCTCCGGCATCGAGGTGCCCCTAGAATCTAACGGTCCGTCAGAAATCGCGGGAAGGGGCCGGACGTGGGGAACTTCTTGGCAGGCAAAGTCGTCGCCGTCACCGGCGCCGGCCGGGGCATCGGGCGGGCCGTGGCACTCGCCGCGGCCGCCGAGGGGGCCAAGGTCGTCGTCAACGACTACGGGGTGGGGATCGAGGGCGGCGAGCCGACGAGCGAGATCGCCGAAGGCGTGGTGAAGGAGATCCTCGCCGCCGGCGGGGAAGCCGTCGCCGTCGCGGACGACATCTCCACCATGGCGGGCGGCCAGCGCATCGTCGACACCGCGCTCGCCCAATACGGCCGCATCGACGGGGTCGTGTGCGTGGCCGGCATCCTGCGCGAGCGGATGCTGTTCAACATGTCCGAGGAGGAGTGGGACCCCGTCGTCGCCACCCACCTCAAGGGCACGTTCACCGTCTTCCGCGCCGCCTCCGCCGTGATGCGCAAGCAGGGCACCGGCACGCTCATCGGCTTCACCAGCGGCAACCACCAGGGCTCCGTCGCCCAGGCCAACTACAGCGCCGCCAAGGGCGGGATCATCTCGCTCGTCCGCTCCGCGGCCCTCGGGCTGGCCAAGTACGGGGTCACAGCCAACGCCGTCGCACCCGTCGCCCGGACCCGGATGTCGGCCAACGTCCCCATGGAGCTCAAGGAGATCGGCGAGCCCGAGGACGTCGCCGCCCTGGTCACCTACCTGCTCAGCGACCGCGCCAGGGCCGAGGACATCACCGGGCAGGTCTACACGATCGCCGGCCCCAAGATCGCCGTCTGGGCACAGCCGCGCGAACTGCGCGCCGGGTACGCCGAAGGCTCCTGGACCCCGGAGAAGATCGCCGACTTCCTGCCCGGGACCGTCGGCAAGGACCCGATGCCGATGCTCGCGCAGCTGGAGGCCATGGCCAAGGCGGCGGCCGCCAAGGACCGCCCCAATGCGTAAGGGGTGACGTGGACTTCAGCTTCGGGGCCGAGGACGAGGAGCTGCGCGGGCGCGCCCGGGCGTGGCTGGCGGAGCACCTCGTGGGCCCGTACGCGCAGGCGGTCGGCCTCGGCGGGCCGGGCAGCGAGCACGAGGGCGTCGACGCCCGGCGCGCGTGGGAGCGCGAGCTGGGCCGGGGCGGCTGGATCGGGCAGGGCTGGGAGGTGCCGGAGGGGGCGTACGGGCAGCAGCGGCTCTCGCTGACCGGGCAGGTGGTGTGGGCCGAGGAGTACGCGGCGCTGCGCGCACCCGGCCGGGTCGGCCACATCGGGGAGAACCTCCTCGCGCCGACGCTGATCGCGTACGGGTCCCAGGAGCAGCGGGACCGTTTCCTCCCCGGTATCGCGCGGGGCGAGGAGCTCTGGTGCCAGGGCTACAGCGAGCCCGGCGCCGGCTCCGACCTCGCCGCGATCCGTACGGCGGCGGTCCGGGACCCGGCCGACGGGCTGTACCGGGTCACCGGCCAGAAGATCTGGACCTCGCTCGCCCGGGACGCCGACTGGTGCTTCGTGCTGGCCCGCACCGAGCCGGGATCGCGGCGCCACCGGGGGCTGTCCTTCCTCCTCGTGCGGATGGACCAGCCGGGACGGGTCGAGGTTCGGCCGATCCGCCAGATGTCGGGGACGAGCGAGTTCAACGAGGTGTTCTTCGACGGGGCGGTCGCGGCGGAGGTCGTGGGCGCGGAGGGCGAGGGCTGGACCGTGGCCATGGGCCTGCTCGCCCTGGAGCGGGGAGTCTCGACGCTGGTCCAGCAGATCGGCTTCGCGGCGGAGCTGGAGCGCGTACTGGCCTCGTACGCGGCCTCGTACACGGCCTCCTACACGGCGTCGCGCACGTCCTCGTACACGTCGCCCTGCTCGGCGTCGGGCTCGGCGTCGGGGGTGTCGGACCTGGGCGACCCGGTCGTGAGGGACCGTCTGGTGCGCCAGTGGGCCGAGCTGCGCACCATGCGGTGGAACGCCCTGCGCACCCTCGGCTCCGCGGACGGCGCGGGCGACGCCGGCGCTCCGAGCGTGGCCAAGCTGCTGTGGGGCGGCTGGCACAAGCGGCTCGGCGAGCTCGCGGTCGAGGTCCGCGGCGCTGCGGCGACGGTCGGGCCGGCGGACACGGCCTGGGCGCCCGGGCTCCCGTACGAACTCGGGCTCGACGAGGAGCAGCGGTTGTTCCTGTTCACCCGCGCCGACACCATCTACGGCGGCTCGGACGAGATCCAGCGGAACATCATCGCCGAGCGCGTGCTCGGCCTGCCTAAGGAGTCGCGGTGAGAGGCGTCGTTTTCGACGGCAAGCAGGCCCAGGTGGTCGACGACCTGGAGATCCGGGACCCGGGGCCGGGGGAGGTGCTGGTCGCGATAGCGGCGGCCGGGCTGTGCCACAGCGACCTCTCGGTGATCGACGGGACGATCCCCTTCCCGCCGCCGGTCGTACTCGGCCACGAGGGCGCGGGAGTGGTCGAGGCGGTCGGTTCCGGCGTCACGCACGTGGCACCCGGAGACCACGTGGCCCTGTCCACGCTGGCCAACTGCGGGGCCTGCGCCGACTGCGACCGGGGGCGGCCCACCATGTGCCGCAAGGCGATCGGGATGCCCGGTCAGCCCTTCTCGCGGGGCGGGAAGCCGCTGTTCCAGTTCGCGTCGAACTCGGCCTTCGCCGAGCGCACCATCGTCAAGGCCGTGCAGGCGGTGAAGATCCCGACGGACATCCCGCTGACCTCGGCGGCGCTGATCGGCTGCGGGGTCCTGACGGGGGTGGGCGCGGTGCTGAACCGGGCCCGCGTGGACCGGGGCGAGTCGGTGGTCGTCATCGGCACCGGCGGGATCGGGCTCAACGTGATCCAGGGGGCCCGCATCGCGGGGGCCACCACCATCGTGGCGGTCGACGCGAACCCGGCGAAGGAGGCGGTGGCCCGCCAGTTCGGGGCCACGCACTTCATCGACGCGTCCGCGACTGCGCACTCTTCGGGTGGCGATTCCTCGGCCGCGGTCAAGGAGATCCTCCCCACCGGGGCGGACCACGCCTTCGAGTGCGTGGGCAACGTCAAGCTGATCCGCCAGGCCATCGACCTCCTCGACCGGCACGGGCAGGCGATCCTGCTCGGCGTCCCCGGCTTCCAGGAGGAGGCGTCCTTCCAGGTCGCCTCCATGTACCTGGACAAGACGATCATGGGTTGCCGGTACGGGTCCTCGCGCCCCCAGCGCGACATCGCGCTCTACGCCGAGCTGTACCAGCAGGGCAGGCTGCTGCTGGACGAGCTGGTCACGGAGGTCTACCCGGTCGAGGACTTCGCCAAGGCCGTGGACGACGCCCACCACGGGCGGGTGGCGCGCGGGGTGCTCACCTTCTGACCGTCCGGTGCGGTGCCCGCGTCGGCGGGTGGTCAGTCCCGCCGACGCGGACACCGCGAAGAGCCCTACCGTCAGTCGAGGACGTCAGGGATGGGCTCGGTGTTGCCGCGCTGCAGCGCGGCCCCGGAGCCGGCGCTCGCGCCGAGCGCCCAGTCCATGAGCTTCATCGCGTCCGCGTACCGCTCCTCGTCGTTCAGCACGACGCCGATGACGGTCTTGCCGTTGCGGGTCGCGGAGAAGACGAGGCACTTGCCGGCGGCGGTGCCGGTGCCGGTCTTGACGCCGATCGCACCCGGGTACGCGTAGCCGGTGGGACGCTCCCTGACCAGCAGGTTGCTGTTGCCCCAGGTCGCGTCGGTGGAGGTGCCACCGGTGCTGTAGGTCGTGGTCTTCACGATCGCCGAGAACCTCGCGCCCTTCATGGCGTACTTGGTCAGCTTCGCGAGGTCGCGCGGGGTCGTGAGGTTCTTGCCGGTCGGCGAGATGCCGTCGAAGGAGTCGTAGACGGTCTTGGTCATGCCCAGCGCCTTGGCCTTGGCATTCATCTGCGCGATGAAGTTCGCCGTGCGGGCCGCGGTGGTGGAGCCCTTGCCGAAGGTGTCGGCGAGCGCGTAGGCCGCGTCGCAGCCCGACGGCAGCATCAGCCCGTACAGCAGCTGACGGACGGTCGGGGTGGCACCCACCTTGAGGTGGGCCGAGCTCGCACCCTCCCGGACGACGTAGTCCAGGTACTCCTGCTTGATGGTGACCTTCTTGTTGAGGTCCACGCCCGGCGTCGTGAGCACCACCGTGGCGGTCATGATCTTCGTGGTGCTCGCACCCTGGCGCTGGGTGTCGGCCTTCTTGCCGGTGAGCGCGACCCCGCTGGTGCCGTCGATCAGGATCGCGCCGGCGGCCGACACGGGAGGCGCGGCGGTCGGCGCAGCCGACGAGGCCGGCGCGGACACCACGAGCAGGGCCCCGGTCGCGACGGCGACGGCGACCGCGCCGCGAGCGCGACGCATCATCTTCAAAATCAAGTCGAATCCCCCTGTAGTCGGAAAAACCGAGGGGGCTGGGACAACACCGAGCCGCCTCAGCCCCCTTGGGAGCCTACTCGGCAGTAGCGCACGGCGATCTCGGTGCCGGTGTGGTCGCGTGGTCAGTCGGCCAGGCGTCCGAAGCGGCCCTTGTGGAAGAGGAGCGGCCCGTCTTCGCCGGCCGCGCCCATGGCCTCGACCCGGCCGACGACGATGAGGTGGTCCCCGCCGGTGTGGACGGCGTGGATCCGGCAGTCGATCCACGCGGGCACGTCATCGAGCTGCGGCGATCCGGTGGCGGGGGCCGGACTGTGGCCCACCCCGGCGAACTTGTCGGCCCCGCTGACCGCGAAGGACCGGCACAGCTCGCCCTGCTCGGCCCCGAGGATGTTGACGCAGAACACCCCGGCGCGGGCGATCCGCGGCCAGGTGGTCGACGTACGGGCCACCATGAAGGTGACCAGCGGCGGGTCGAGGGACAGTGAGGCGAACGACTGGCACGCGAAGCCGGCCGGCCCGTTCTCGCCCTCACCGGGCGGTGCGGTGATGACGGTGACCCCGCTGGCGAAGTTCCCGAGCACGGCCCGGAACTCCGCGGGACTCACGGGAGCCCGCTCGTCCTCCCCGACGGCCCGCAGATCGGGGCGCGGGAGCGCGTCGACGGGCTCGGCTCCCGCCGCGGTGGAGGTGGGGGAGCCGGCTGACCTGAGGTATCGGACGACGGTGGCCGCCATCCCTGCATGTCCCATCACACGAACGATTGAAGCTGACGCATCGTCAGATTGGAAGGGGTGGGGAGGAGCGGGGTGCTGCCGTGCGGCGGGGGCGTACCTTTCCCCCGGACGAGTGAAACCCCCCGCCCGCCGGTGTCCGTGACGCCCTCATCGGGAGGAGTCTCGGCATCGTGGCAGCCACCGTGCACCCGCCGCCGTACCCCCGGGAGGACCCCATGCTCGGCACCGACTTTCGTACCGGATCACCCAACTGGCTCGACCTCGGCAGTCCCGACATCGACACCGCCGCCGCGTTCTACGGAACCGTCTTCGGCTGGGAGTTCGTATCCGCCGGACCCGACGCCGGTGGGTACGGGTTCTTCCGGATCGGGGGGAAGACCGTGGCCGCGATCGGACCGCTCACCGAAGAGGGGGCGTCGTCCGCGTGGACGCACTACTTCATGACCCCCAACATCCAGGTCACCGCCCAGGCCGTCAGGGACGGGGGCGGGGTGGTGCGCATGGAGCCCATGGACGTCATGGGCGAGGGCTGGATGGGGCAGTTCACCGACCCGCAGGGCGCGCAGTTCGCGTGTTGGCAGCCCGGGAAGACCGCCGGGCTGGAGCTGACCTCGGCCGAGAACACCCTGGTGTGGGCGGAGTTGCACGTCCCGGACCCCGTCGCGGCCCTGGCCTTCTACTACGCGCTCTTCGGGTGGCGGCACGAGGAGATGCAAGCGCCCGGTATGACGTACCGGGTGCTGAGCACGGCCGACGGCGACAAGCAGGCCACCTCCTTCGGGGGGATCGCGCCGCAGGGTGAGGGCGCGGGCGGCGCGTCGAGCATGCTGCCGAGGTGGGTGCCGTACTTCAACGTGGCCGACGTGGACGACACCGTCTCGACGATCGAGGGCAACGGCGGTGGTGTGCTCATGCCTGCCGCGGACGTGCCGGGCGTCGGCCGCATCGCGTGGGCCTCGGACCCGGCGGGGGCGGTGTTCGCGCTGCTGAAGCCGAATCCGGAGATGTAGTGGTGGTGTAGTGGCCGGGCCGGTGGGCTTGCTCGACTACCGGCCCAGGTACTTGGGCGTGCGGCGTTCCACGAAGCTCGCCACGCCCTCGTTCGCGTCGGCGGTGGTCATGTTGATCTCCTGAGCGGTGGCCTCGGCGGCCAGTGCGGTCGCCCGGTCACTGTCCAGGGAGGCGTTGACCAGCTGCTTCGTCATGGCGATGGCCCGGGTCGGTCCCTGGGCGAGGCGCTCGGCCCACTCGCGGGCCGTGGCCTCCAACTCCTCGGCGGGGACGACTTTGTTGACCAGGCCGAGGCGCGCGGCCTCCGCGGCCGGGACGGCGTCGCCGAAGAACATCAGCTCCTTGGCCTTCTGCGGGCCGACGAGACGGGGCAGCAGGTACGCGCCGCCGCCGTCGGGGACCAGGCCGCGGCGGACGAACACCTCGATGAAGCGGGCCGGCTCCGCGGCGATGACGAGGTCGCAGGCGAGGGCGAGGTGGGCGCCGATGCCGGCGGCCGTGCCGTTGACGGCGGCGATGACCGGCTTCTCGCAGTCGAGGACCGCGGTGATCAGGCGCTGGGCGCCGAGGCGGATCATGCGGGCAACGTCTCCGGCGACGCGGTCGCCGGTGGCGGGTGCTCCGCGGAGGTCTGCGCCCGCGCAGAAGCCCTTGCCGGTGGCGGTGATGACGACGGCGCGGACGGTGGGATCGGCGGAGGCGTCCGCGAGGAGGGCGATGATCCGTTCGCGTTGGTCCCAGGTGACGGCGTTCATGGCGTCGGGGCGGTTGAGGGTGATCCAGGAGACGTTGCCGTCCGTGTGGTGCAGGACCTCGTCCATGGGGACTCCGTTCGGGTTGTTCGCCCTGCCGGGCGGCGGTGGCGGGGTGGGGTGGCTGCGGTGGGCCGGGGTCGGGGCCGGGGTGGGGTGTCGGCCGGGACGGGCTTCGATGTTCGGCGCCTGATCCCAATCAGAGTCGTCGGGCGGAAATGGGCGCCGAACTCATCTCGTTTTAGTCCCGGCCGACACCCCACCCCGTCCCCGCCCCCGGCCGGTACGAGTTCAGCCTCGCCGGCGTTTGAGGCGCCGCCCTGGGGGAGGGTCCGGGTGGAAGGGTGGGGCGGGGAGAGGCTCCGCGCAGCGGCCCCGCGCCCACCGGGGGTCAGCGGCAGATGGCGAGGGCGTCCAAGGCCACCGCCCCCTGGCCTCGGGGGAGGACCATCAGGGGGTTGATGTCGAGTTCGGAGAGTTCGTCGCCCAGTTCCAGGGCCATCCGCTGGATCCGGAGGATGACCTCCACCAGGGCGTCCACGTCCGCCGGAGGCGCTCCGCGCACTCCCTCCAGCAGCGCGTGGCCGCGGAGTTCGCCGAGCATGGCGCGGGCCTGGTCCTCGCCGAACGGCGGTACGCGGACCGCCGCGTCGTGCAGGACCTCGACGAGGACTCCGCCGAGCCCGACGGTGACGGTGGGGCCGAAGAGGTCGTCCTGGGTGACGCCGACGACCATCTCCACGCCCCGTTCCACCATCTGGCAGACCAGGATGCCGTCCAGCGGCACGTTCTCGTAGCGCGCGATGTCCGTGAGTTCCCGGTACGCGTCGCGGATCTGGCTCGCCGAGGTCAGGCCGATCTTGACCAGGCCAAGCTCCGTCTTGTGGGCGAGCTGGGGGCCCGAGGCCTTCATGACCACCGGGTAGCCCACCAGGCCCGCCGCGCGGACCGCCGCCGCCGCGCTCGTCACGAGTTGCTCGCGGGGGACCCGTATCCCGTACGCCCGCAGCAGCTGCTTCGCCGCGTGCTCGCTGAGTTGCTGGCCCGGGCGCATCAGGGCCTGCGCCTTGCGGTACGAGGGTGAGGGCGTGCGGGGGGCGTCCTCGAAGGGGGAGCGGTAGCCGGCGGTGAAGCGGTGGTGGCCGAGGTAGGCCCGTACGGCGGTGATGCAGTTGCCGAAGGTGCGGAAGGTGGCGACGCGGGAGGAGCCGAGGAGGGTGGTGCGGTACGCGTCCTCGGTGCCCACGGGGGAGCCCCAGACCACGCAGATGAGCTTGTCCGTGGCTTCGGCGGCGTCGACCAGGTCCTGGGCGAGCCTGTCGCTCATCGGGGGGAAGGGGCCGGTGATCGGGCAGATCAGGACGCCGACGGACGGGTCGGCCAGGATGGCGTCGATGATCTTGCGGCCGCGCCAGTCGCCGACCGGGTGGCCGCCGTTGTCGACGGGGTTGGCGACGTTCAGGAACTCCGGGATCCACTGGTGGAGCTCGTCCTGCTTGGCCTGGGAGAGGGTGGGGAGCGAGAGGCCCGCCTCCGTGGCCAGGTCGGAGAAGTGGGCTCCGGTGCCGCCGGAGATGGAGTAGACGACGACCCCGTCGGCCTGGGGCTTGCGGGCCCGGGCGAGCAGGGCGGCGGTGTCCTGGAGCTCGTCCAGCCCGTCCACCCGGATCACGCCGAACTGGCGCATGGCCGCGTCCACGACGGTGTCGGCGCCGGTCAGCTTCCCGGTGTGGGAGGCGGCCATGCGGGCGCCGGTCTCGGTGCGGCCGACCTTGACGGCGACGACGGGGACCCCGTTGCGCGCGGCCCGGTCGGCGGCGAGGAGGAAGGAACGGCCGTCCTTGAGGCCTTCGACGTAGCAGGCGATGGCGCCCACCTCGGGCTGCTCGGCGAAGTAGGAGATGAAGTCGGAGGTCTCGAGGTCGGCCTCGTTGCCGGTCGGCGCCCAGTGGGAGAGGCGGATGCCCAGCTCCTGGAGGGTGTAGACCGGGCGGCCCTGGTGCCCGGACTGGGTGATCAGGGCGATCGCCGGGCCGTCGAGGTCGTCGCGGAACTCCTCGAAGGCGTTGAGGTTGGTGTTGGGGCCCAGCAGACGCAGGCCGGAGCGCTGGACGGCGGCGCCGAGGCGGGCCTGGGCGGCCGCGCCCGCGTCGCCGGTCTCGGCGAAGCCGGAGGCGAAGGCGACGGCGAACTTGACCTTGGTCTCGGCCAGTTCCTCGATGACGGGGAGCGGGTCGCCGACGAGGAGGACGGCGAGGTCCACCTGTTCGGGCAGGTCGGCCACGGAGGCGTGGCAGGGCAGCCCGAAGACGGTGGGGCGGGTGGGGTGCACGGGATGGATCCGGGCGCCCACGCGCTCCGCCCAGGCGATGAGCTGGCGGGTGATGCCGGTGTTCGGTCTGCCCTCGGCGTCGGAGGCGCCGACGACGGCCACGGACTCGGGCCGGAAGAACCGGTCCAGGTCGGGCACGTCGGCGTGCAGCGGCCGTCCGCTGACGTCCACCGCGACCGTGTCCTCGGCGGACGGCGCGGCCGTCGAGTGGACGGCCGTCCTGGGGGACTCCCCGCAGGCCTCGACACGTGCGCGGAAGTCGGTGGTGAGGGTGCCGTGAGTAGATCCAAGCATCGTTCCGCCCGCTCCTGCTCGATGAACATCGATGGAACCTCAAATAACTGACGCGTAGTCAGATTACTGAACTGACGTGCCGTCAGGAACAGGGCTGCGCAGGAAAGGTGGTGGAGGTGATGTGACGAAGCCGCTACGAACGTGCCAGAACCCCTCGCGGGCGGTCCAGAGCGCCATTCAGGCCAGGGTGCGCAGACGCTTCTCCAAAGCCTTCGCGATCCGCTCGGCGTCCAGGGCCATCTCCCGGAACATTCCGCTGATGGGGTTGGAGAAGCCGGTGAAGTACAGGCCCGGGGCCTGCTCCGGGCTGTGGGCGCCGTGCGTACGGGGCCGACCGCGCTCGTCGAGCACCCCGTCCAGGTGCCCGACCAGCCCCTCCAGGCCGCGCCGGTACCCGGTGGCCGCGATCACCGCGTCCGGGCTGATCCGCGTACCGTCCGCGAGGACCACCTCGGCGCCGTCGAAGGAGTCGAGCGCGGCCACCGGCTCGACCCGGCCCGCCCGGACCGCGTCGATCAGGCCGACGTCCTGGAGCGGGATCGCACCCTCCTTGACCCTGCTGTACAGGCCGGTGTCGGGGCGCGGAAGCCCGTACGCCGACAGGTCGGGGACGGAGGCCTTGGCGACGATCCTGGCCAGCCGGTCCACGAGCCCCACGGGCAGCCGGCGCACCAGGATGCCCGTGCGCTGGGCCGGCCAGCCGGCGGTGGAGCGGCGCAGGATGTGCGGGGCGGTGCGCACGGCGAGCCGCACCCGCGCGGCCCCGCCCTCGACGAGGTCGACGGCTATCTCGGCGCCGGTGTTGCCGACGCCGACGACCAGCACGTCCCGACCCGCGTACGGCTCGGCGTTGCGGTAGTCGGCGGCGTGCAGCAGCTCGCCCGTGTACGAGTCCCGGCCCGGCAGGTCGGGGAGCGCGGGCGTGTGGTTGAACCCGGTGGCGACGACCACGGCCGCGGCGGCCAGCACCCGACCGCCGCTGGCGTGCAGGGTGAAGCCGTCGCCGTCCGCGGCGCGTTCGATACGGGTCACCTCGACCCCGGTGACGATCTCCAGCTCGTGGAACTCGGCGTACTTCTCCAGGTACCGCACCACGTTGTCGCGCGAGACCCAACGCCCGAAGCGGCGCGGCATGGCCAGCCCCGGGAGGGCGGAGAGCCGGCGCGTGGTGTGGAGGTGGAGCCGCTCGTAGTGGCGCCGCCACGAGGCGCCGACCTCGTCGGACTTCTCGACGACCACGGCGCGCACCCCGCGGGCGCGCAGCGCGGCGGCCGCGGCGAGGCCGCCGGGGCCGCCCCCGATGACGTACACGGGGCGGGGCTGGGTGGTCATGTCGGGTGCTGTGGGGACTCCGGGCATGAGGTGTGAGCGTATCGCCACGCAGCGTTGATGGGTCTCGGACAAGGAGGGAATCGATTGCGGATCGATCACGGCCCGTTTGCCGCTGCGCGGCTCCTGGCCGCGCGGCCTGCCCGCTGCCAGGGTGGAAATCCGTGCTTTCAGGGGGATTCGGTGAAGCGGGCGAGTCTGGAGTGACTGCCGGTCCTCGCCGCGAACCAGGTCCTCCTCTGGTCCGCCCTGCGCGTGGCCGGCGTGCCGGCGGCGGACGTCACCGGCTACGGCAGGCTCTTCGCGAGCGGCTGACGCGCGTACCGCGATACTTCCTGCCGTGCTTCTGACATACATCACGGAGATCGCGGACGACCCCCTCGTGCTGGACCCGGCCGACAGGCGGGCCGAGGTGGAGACCAACACCTGGTGGCTGAGCGCACAGGACGAGGACCGGCGGACCCTGTCGGTCTCCGACGTGGTCGGCGCCTTCGAGCGGACGGCCGAGGCCATCCGGCGCCGCGTCCTCGATCGGGGTTTCGAGGGGCCGGCGACCTTCTACGTCTGGCACGACGAGCAGGCCGGTCAGCTGCGCTGCTCGACCGGCACGCTCGATGCGCACGAGCTGCCGTTCGGGGGCGCGTACGAGCCCGTCGCCGACCTCGGGCCCGTCGTGGAGGGCTTCCTCGCCGACGAGGAGCCGGGGGTCGTGGCCTGGGCGGAGTTGGTGGAGGGGGAGGCCCTGGAGGAGTCGGAGACGGCCCCCTTCCCCGTCTGGGTGCGGGACGTCGGAACGTCTCACCCCGACCCAGGCCTTGCGTGATCGCCCCCGATCCGCTGAACTGACGTACCGTCAGATCGATTGGGTGGGTGAGGGTGGGATGCAGACCATCTGGCTCAGCGGGGCCGAATGGCTCGCCGTACTGCGGATAGGCCTCGGCCTGTGGTGGCTGGAGAGCTGGCGGCACAAGGACAAGAAGGGCTGGTTCGAACGCGGAACCGGCATCGCATGGGCCGCCGACGTCGCGGGCAAGCACCGCTGGCCCTTCGTGAAGGGCGGCTTCGAGGCGGTCGTCGCGCCACGCCCGAAGCTGATGGCGTACGTCGTGGTCTACGCGGAACTCGCGCTGGGACTGGGCCTGGTGCTCGGCTTCCTCACGCCGATCGCCCTGGTCGGCGGCCTCCTGCTCAACCTGCTCTACCTCGTCCTGATGATCCACGACTGGGCCGAACAGGGGCAGAACGCGATGATGGGACTCATCTCGCTCGTCGCGCTCTTCGCCATGTCCTGGCAGACCTGGTCCCTCGACGCGGCGATCGGACTCTTCCTTTGAACACCGTGCGGTACGACCTCCCCGAGGCGGACGAGTTCACCCGCCCCTACTGGGACGCGGCGGCGGAAGGCCGCCTCCTGCTGCGCCGCTGCGCCGACTGCGGGCGGGCGCACCACTACCCGCGCGAGTTCTGCCCGTTCTGCTGGGCCGGCGAGGACCGCGTCGCGTGGGAGCCGGCGAGCGGCAGCGCGACCCTCTACACCTGGTCGGTGATCCACCGCAACGACCTCCCGCCCTTCGGCACCCGCGTCCCCTACACGGCGGCGGTGGTCGACCTGGCGGAAGGCCCGCGGATGATGACGGAGGTGGTGGACTGCGAGGCGGCCGACCTCCGCATCGGCATGCCGCTGACGGTCACCTTCCGCGAGGCGGCGGAAGGGCTGTGGGTCCCCGTCTTCCGCCCGTCGGACCGATGACCCCGCCGGCCGACCCTCACTCCACGCCCAGGTCCTGACGCATGGCGTGCCGCATGGCCCGGAGGAAGTCCCACACCTGGTTCTGAGCCCGGGCCGCACTCTCCATCGTCTCGCCCGGCTCGGGCTCACCGCGTTCGAGGCGCTTGACCTGGCCGTAGACCTGACTCAGGGCCTTGTTCGCGGCACTGGCCCGCGTGAGCACCTCGTCGGGGGCGATCATCTGCGCCTCGGAGTACCGATCGCGGTGGGCGTTCCGCGCCTCGTCGAGCGCGACGCGGTCGGCGTCCTCCACGGTGCGTTCCCGCATGACGTGCAGGTGCCTGTTGAGCGCGGTGGTGAACTGTCGTGCATCCCGGTTGAGTTCCACATAACAGGTGCGCCGCAGCACACGATGCTCGCGGATCTCCTCATGGCCGCGGACGAGCTCTATCTCCCGGCGCTTCACGCGTTCGGAGCCGCGTTGGGTGAGGATCGCGCCCCCCAGGGTTCCCGCGACGCCCGCCACCGCAATGACTACAGAAGTGATCTCCACCAACTCACCCTACGGCCACAGCAGTTCGCGACCCCAGGAGCCATCGGCCGCACGCCGATACCGCAGCCGGACGTGCCTACGCGCCGCGTCTCCCTGGAAGAACTCCACCTCGACGGGGTCCAGTACGTACCGCGTCCATGTCGGAGCCGGCGCGTCCGGCTCCGCCCCGGCCCGCTCCCACGCCTCCTGCGACACCCGCACCAGCTCCTCCACGGACCCGAGCACCTCGCTCTGCCGCCCCGTGAGCGCGGCGGCCAGCGCCCCGCGCGAGCGGACCGCCAGGTCCGCCCGGCTCTCCTCGGGCCCGCACGCCGTCACCCGCCCCCGAATCCGCACCTGCCGCGCCACGGCCGGCCAGTAGAACCCGAGCGCCGCCTCCGGCTGCCCGGCCAGCTGCCGGCCCTTGGCGCTGGTGGCGTGCGAGGCGAAGTGCCAGCCGCGCTCGTCGGCGTCGTGCAGCATCAGCGTCCGCACGTCGGGCCGCCCGTCCGCGTCCACGGTGGCCAGACTCATGGTGTGCGCCTCGGGCTGCCCCGCCTTGGAAGCCGCCACGAACCACTCCCGGAACAGCGGCAGCGGCTCGGCGGGCGCGGCCCCCACATCGAAGCCGGGGAGCGGGGAGTCCCACACGCGCAGGGAGTGCAGGGTCTCGCGGAACTCGTCGGCGCTCGTCTCACTCGTCATGCGGCCAGGCTATGACGCGGCCGCGCGCGACCCCGGCCGGGCGAAGTCACGATTCGACCGAAAGTCACCGGAGGTGGACACCCGTTCGTAAGATGTGCCTCCTTTCGATGACTTCAGGTGGGGGTACGGATGCGCAGCGCAAACGGCAAGAGTGGCGGGACCGGCAGACGCGCGGGGAGACCGATCCGGCGGGCGCTGGTCGCCTTGCTGGTGGCGGGCGTTGCCGTCGCCTGCGGACCGGCGGAGGGCGGCGGCCCCGCGGTCTCGCTGCCACCGACCACGTCGTCGGCGTCTCCGTCGACGACGTCCCCGGCACCGATGGCCTCCCCGACCCCGACCCTGACGACGGACCCGACCCCGACAGTCGCCCCGACTACGGCCGCCCCCTCACCCACTCGGACCTCGGCGGCGCCGACGCGCAGTGCGACCCCCACCGACCCGAAGCCCGCCGCCACCACCGTGGCGCCCCGCCCCACGACGAAGGCCCCGACCGCGCCGACGACCGCCGAGTGCGAGATCGTCTCCAACGCCGGCAACTGCTACAACGCGGGCCAGTTCTGCCGTAAGGCGGACCTCGGCAGATCCACACACGCCGCGAACGGTCGAATGATCTACTGCCGCATGGACGGCACCCAGCCGCGCTGGCAGTACTGAGAGGAGCCCCGCTTCGGTGGGCTGTGCCTCGCGGGGGCCGGGCGGTCCGGTGCGGCGGGGGCTTCGGGTGGCGGGGTCCGAGCCGGGCGGAATCAGAGTGGTCTTGGGGGTTTCCCGTCAGTCCCATAGTCCTTCCGTGTCGGGCCGGCCTGTCAAGGGCGCTCCCTTCGGTCGCGTCGCTTCGCGACGGCCTACGGCCGCCCTTGACAGACCGTCCCGCCACGGAAAGACAAGAGACTGCCAGGAAACCCCCAAAAGAACGGGCCGGTCCGACGATCAAGGACGGGCCGGTCAGGGATGTCCGGGCCGTCTGGGGAGGGGCCGGTCCCGAGCCCGGGCCCTCGAAGGTCGCTTCCCGAGCCGGGCAGGCGGCCGGCCTTCCCCAAACCCCGACCACAAGCCCGTCGGGGGAGGATGGGCGCGTCAAATCGCTACGCGCTCCTCGACGACGGCGTCCGACGGCCCTCTGGGGTTGGGAATAGGCCGCGACGGATCGCTACACAGCTGATGTCGTCCGGCGTCGATCAGCCCGGCGTGGGCTGGGCATAGGCCGCCCACGGCGGTCAGTTGGGATGCTTCGTGGGCGTCTGTGGGTCCGTTGAGTGGTTCTCGGCGTCCTGACGGAGTCGTATGTCGGTGATCTCAACCTCTCACTCCGGCAAGAGGCATTACGGCGTCGCGAGCAGCCACTAACAGGTCGCAGTCGCCCGCTTTGGGTGCGTTTGTAGCGATTGTGGGCGGCTTATGTCCAGCCCCAGGCGGTCGTCGGACGCCGAGCGGGAGAAGCGCGTAGCGATCTGGGGCGATTGCCCGTCCGACCTGCCGCTGGCCCCATTTGGTCGGTGTTTGGGGGTGGTTGGGCTGCCCCCGACCCGGAGGGTGGTCTGGAGGGGCCCGGGCCGGGGCCTGTCGCCGGGAACCCGGCCGTGCATCGCTGATGGGCCCGCCCTTTGGATCTAGGACCGGCCCGTTCTTTTGGGGGTTTCCTGGCAGTCTCTTGTCTTTCCGTGGCGGGACGGTCTGTCAAGGGCGGCCGTAGGCCGTCGCGAAGCGACGCGACCGAAGGGAGCGCCCTTGACAGGCCGGCCCGACACGGAAGGACTATGGGACTGACGGGAAACCCCCAAGACTTCTCTGATTCCGCCCGGCTCGGATGCCGCCAACCCCCGACCCCGCCGCACAGGGCTGACCGCCCGCTCCCCGACCCCCGCCGCGGCGGGTGGGCAACCGCCGCCCCGGGGGGTGCCCCCGAGGGGGAGAAAGTCCCGCACGCGCGTGAGTTCGTACCCCCCCTCACCCCCGCCCCAGCACCACCGTCCCCGACGAGCAGAACCAGCCGCCCGTGCCCGAGGCCACGGCTACCTCCGGGAGGTGGCCGCCGCGTTTCGTGACCTGGCCGGCGCCCGCCTCGCCGCGGAGTTGGCGGACCGCCTCGACCAGCAGGAACAGGCCGCGCATGCCCGGGTGGCAGGCTGAGAGGCCGCCGCCGTCCGTGTTGACCGGGAGTTCCCCGTCCCGCAGCAGGCGGCCCTTCTCCACGAAGGCGCCCCCCTCGCCCTTCGCGCAGAAGCCGAGGTCCTCCAGGGTCACCAGGGTCATGTACGTGAAGGCGTCGTAGATCTCGGCCAGGTCCACGTCGGCGGGCGTCAGGCCCGCCCGCTCGAAGGCGATGCGGCCGGAGACCGCGGCCGGGGAGACGGTGAAGTCCTCCCACTCCGACATGGTGGTGTGGGAGACGGAGGTGCCCGTGCCCAGGATCCACACCGGGGTCTTGGCGGTGTCCGGTACGTAGTCCTCCGCGGTCAGGAGCACCGCGCAGCCGCCGTCGGAGCGGATGCAGCAGTTCAGCTTGGTGAAGGGGTCCGCGATCATGTCGGAGGACAGGACCTCGTCGACGGTCAGCGGCTCGCGGAACATCGCGTCAGGGTTCGTCGCCGCGTTCGCCCGGGCCTGTACGGCCACCGAGGCGAGCTGCTCCAGCGTGGTTCCGTACTCGTGCATGTGGCGGCGGGCGGCCATGGCGTACTTGGAGATCAGCGTGTGGCCGTACGGGACCTCGAACTGCAGCGGTCCCCGCGCCCCGAAGGAGAGGTTCGAGGTGCGGCGGCGGGCCTTGATGTCGGCGCGGGCCGTGGAACCGTAGACGAGGAGGACCGCGTTGGCGTGGCCCGCGGCGATCGCGTCCGCCGCGTGGGCCGCCATGACCTCCCAGGTCGAGCCGCCCACGGAGGTGGAGTCGACCCACGTGGGGCGCAGGCCCAGGTACTCGGCCACCTCCACCGGGGCGAGCGTGCCGAGGCCGGCCGAGGCGAAGCCGTCGATGACGGAGCGGTCGAGACCCGAGTCGGCCAGGGCGCGGCGGGCGGCTTGTGCGTGCAGGGCGTACGGGGTCGGGCCGTCCACCCGGCCGCAGTCCGAGAGGGCGACGCCGACCACCGCGACCCGGCGGCGGGGGCGGGATTCGAGTTGATAACTGCTTCTTGATTGATTGGTCATGGTCGGCCATTTCGGAATAAGTTGCCTGGATGGATCAGGGGATGGTTTTGGCGACGCGGGCTGCCCGGACCTTGGGTGTTTCTTTCGACGCGGACGCTGCGCAGGTGCACGGCTTCTGGGGTGCTGGCTGACCGCAGGTCGCCGGGCGGGGAACGCGTTTCCGCGGTGGAACTGGAAGCGCTGCGGGCAGAAGCCGGGCGGCTGCCGGACGTTGAGGGCGTCGTGCTGTACGGGCGGGTGTCGTCGCAGCGGCAGCGGTCCGAGGGCGACCTCGATCGGCAGATGGCCCGGCTCAGGAAGGCTGCGGCCGGGCGGCCGGTGATCGGCGGATTCTTCGATGCAGCGTCCGGGCTGTCGGACCAGCGGCGGGGCCTGCGGATGGGGTTGACGCTGTGCCAGCGGCCGGAGGTGTCGGTGCTGCTGGTCGAACATGAGGAGCGCCTGGCCCGCTTCGGCACGGGGGTTATACGGGATGTGATGCTTCCGGCGTTCGTGTCGAGCTGGAAATCGCCAGTATGGATGAAGACCCGGACGCTTTGCAGGAATCGGAACTGATACCGGACATGCTGACGGTGGTCATCTCGCTCTCCGGAAGGTTGTACGAGCAGCGGTCGGCGAAGGCCTGAACCCTGACCAAGGCAGTCAAGTCCACTGTCCGTCATCCGGACTTGTAGGACAACCTTGACCGCTGTTGATCGAGTGATCTTGTCGATTTGGGAGGAGGTTAGCGAGTGGTGCGTATGAAGCGTGGTAAGCGTCTGCGTGAACTCGCTGCCCCTTTCACCGTGGCGGCCCCATCGGGTGCCCGGATACGGGACCGGGCGAATGTCGCTGGTCGGGATGCTGAGGTTCTGCGGCTGGCCGGTGAGCATCTCGGCCACCATCGGCGGTCTGACCTGGCCCGACGCGTTGCGATCGGCAAGGTGCGCGTCAAGGACAACCAGCGAACCGAGCGGAAGCGTGAGCTGACGAAGGTCTCCTCGTCGCGCATGGCCGGTGCGATGACCCGCGCTTCGGAGGACCAATACCAGCTCAGCTTGCGATGCCTGTACGACGAGGCGTCGAGTCTGCGTCGTGCGATCCGCACCATCACCCGGCGCCTGACTGTCGAGTGCGGCACTAAAAAGGGCAAGGTCCGCGGCTACAAGAACGGTGACGAGCGGTTTCAGAAGCAGCGACGTCTGCAGGCCCTCAAGGCGCGTCTCGCTCGCGTCGAAGACCGTATCCAAGCTGGTCGGCCGAGCATTGTGGTCGGCGGGCGACGTCTGGCCAAGGCCCGCCACAACCTGGAGAAAGTCCAGCTCACCGAGGACCAGTGGCGTGAGCAGTGGGAAGCTGAGCGGCTGTTCCTGACCGCCGATGGCGAGACGGGGGCGCCGTTCGGGAACTACACCATCACCGTGGACCCGAACGACGGATCGGTGACGATCGTGCTGCCCGAACCGCTGCGGCATCTGGCCAACGCGCCTCGGGGCCGGTACCGGCTGTCCTGCACCGTTCGGTTCTCGCACCGACGGGACGAGTGGCTGGACCGTGTGACCGCGAACAGGGCGGTGCGGTACGACTTCGTCCACGACCCGCAGTGCGGGCGCTGGTACCTCGATGCGTCCTGGTCGGCGGATGTCGCCGTGCTGCCCACCCCGGAAGAGATCCGGGCTTTCGGTGAGCGGACGATCGGCATCGACCTGAACGCCGACCACCTGGCCGCCTGGGTGCTCGACCCGCACGGCAACCCGATCGGCCGGCCGCACACGATCCCCCTCGAATTCACCGGCCCCGCATCGCAGCGGGACGGGCGTCTGAGGGATGCGATCACCCAGCTCATCCACCTCGCCCGGCAGCATGACTGCGCGGGGGTCGTGGTGGAGAACCTCAACTTCGACGACGCCCGGTCGACGGGCCGGGAGCGGATGGGCCGCGGCGGGCGCGGCAAGAAGTTCCGCAAGACCGTGGCCGGTATCCCCACCGCACGGTTCCGGGAGCGGCTGCGCGGCATGGCGTTCCACGCCGGCCTCGTCGTCATCGCCGTCGACCCGGCCTACACCACCATCTGGGGCGAGAGGTACTGGAAGACCCCGCTGCAGGCGACCAACAAGAAGATCACGGTCACACGGCATCACGGTGCCGCTGTGGCTATCGGCAGGCGCGGCATGGGACACAGGATCCGGCGTCGGCCAGGTGTGACCGCTCACGACCAGAGGATCGTGACGTGGAGAGCTACCGGCCAGACCGTATCCGTTCCCAGGCCACGCGGGACCGCGAGCCCACCCAGGACAGCGAGCGCGCCCATCGGGGGCGGTAAGACTCGACAGCGCCAAGGTGATCAGCTTGCGCTGTTCCCTGACCCCGAAGACCGTTCGTGGGGTCACCGGATCACCAATCCGGTTTGTCGCGATTCGGCCAACACTGGCCAAGCGCGATAGGAACGGTCCAGGTGTGAGTCCAGGCATGGGGGGAAGGTACATCTGACGTAGTGTCAGTTTCTAGAGCGGTCGACGGACAGGTCCCCGCTCGACCCGCTCAACCGGCCCTCTCCGCCCCCTGTGCATCTGCCGCCGCCCGGCCTAACATGACGGCCCGTCAGATACTCCCCCAGCTACCGCTGGGAGGTGCCCCCGGGAGGAGCCCGACCATGGATGCCGCCTTCACCGCGGAGCAGGACGAGATACGTCGTACCCTGCGCGAGATCCTGGGCAAACGCTGCGGCCCCGACGAGGTCAAGGCCGCCGTGCGCACCGCCGCAGGGCACGACCGCGAGCTGTGGCAACAGCTGGCCCAGCAGCTCGGGCTGCCCGGCATCGCCGTCGCAGAGGAGTACGGCGGCGTCGGATGCGCCCCCGCCGACCTGGCCCTGGCCTGCGAGGAGACCGGGCGGGCCTTGCTGCCCTCGCCGCTGCTGGCCACCGCCGCGCTCTGCGTACCGCTGATCACCGCCCTCGGCACCCCCGCCCAGCGCTCCGCGCTGCTCCCGCCCCTGGCGGCCGGCGGGCTCACCGCGGCCCTCGCCGTCCCCGGCCCGGCCCTGGCCACCGCCCTCGGGCTGACCGGCGACAACACCGCCGGGCCGTGGTCCGGCGGTGGCCGTGCGGGAGGCGTCCAGGCCCGCACCGACACCGAGAACGGCTGGCGGCTGTACGGGGAAGTGGCCCAGGTGCTCGACGGGCACAGTGCGGGCCTGTTGCTGGTCGCCGCGCACACGGGCGGGTTCGCCCGCAGCCGCACGCTGCTCTTCCTCGTACGGGAGGACGCGCCCGGCCTCGTACGGTCGCGGCAGACCACCCTCGACGAGACCCGCCCGCAGGCCCGGGTCCAACTACGGGACGTACCCGCTGAGTTGTTGGGGGTCGATGGCGGTGTCGAAGGTGGCGCCGAGGGCGGTGTCCAGGATGGTGCCGATGTGCTCGGTGCTCTCGCCGCCACCGGCCGCACCGTCTCCGCCGTGCTCGCCGCCGAGGCGGTCGGCGCGGCCGCGCAGGCGCTGGCCCGCACCGTGGACTACGTACAGCAGCGCGAGCAGTTCGGTCGGGCCGTCGGATCGTTCCAGGCGGTCAAGCACCGGCTCGCCGACCTCTACGTACGCGTACAGGCGGCCCGTTCGGCGGCCTACTACGCCGCCTGGGACCCGGACCAGGGCGGCCTCGCCCTCGCCCAGGCGCTGGAGACCCTGCGGGTGACCGCCGGCGAGGCCATCCAGCTGCACGGCGGCATCGGCTTCACCTGGGAGCACGACGCGCACCTCTACTTCAAGCGGGCGGCGGCCGACGAGCTGTTGTTCGGCCCCGTCCACCGGCTGCGCGCGCACGCCGCGGACCGCGCGGACCTCTTCACCCCCCTGCCACGGAAGGTGGCCGTCTGATGGCTCCCGGCGTCAAGCTGATGCAGAAGGTCTCCTCGACCATGCTGTTCGCCAAGATCGCACCGCACTTCATCCCCGCCATGGACAAGGCCGTGCACAAGCTCACCCGCGGCAAGGTCATGCTCAGCGCCCAGATGCTGCCGGGCGTGATCCTGACCGCCAAGGGCGCCAAGACCGGCGAACCCCGCACCACCCCGCTCGCGTGCATGCCGGAGGACGGCGGGACGAGCTGGCTGCTGATCGGCTCCAACTTCGGCCGGCCCGGGCACCCGGCGTGGACCGGGAACCTGCTCAAGCACCCGGACGCGGACGTGAGTTGGAAGGGGCAGGACATCGCCGTGCGGGCCCGGCTGCTGGAGGGGGAGGAGCGTGCGGCGGCGTGGCAGGCGGTGCTGAAGTTCTGGCCGCCGTACGCGACGTACCAGGCACGCATCGAGCGCGAGATCCGGCTGTTCCGCCTGGAGCGTCGCTGATCGCAGGCGTGGTGCGGAAGTCCGGTCGGACGTCACGTACCGGCCGAGAGGCGGCGGACCCTGAAGGGTCCGCC